>JANOEV010000125.1:0-13256 GCA_031413695.1 Burkholderiales bacterium | reverse complement strand
GACTAGATAACAATTGGACTGGGTCCCAGCCTGCGCTGGGACGACGGGCATTTTTGCTGTGCCAGCGGTGAAAGGCTGAAACGACGGGCGCTCGTGCCGGGACGACGGGCATTGGGATCGGATGACGGCGAAAGCATCGCGACCTTACCATTTGTGGGTACGATGCAGCTTCACACCCCCACTCCCCGTAAAATAGCCTGACAATGCAAACCACAGATCAACCCATTCTCAGAGACATCGTGCTGGTCGGCGGCGGGCACAGCCACGTCGGTGTCTTAAAAACTTTTGGCATGCGGCCGATTCCGGGGGTGCGCATCACGCTCATCTGTACCGATATGCACACGCCCTACTCGGGCATGTTGCCGGGTTATGTCGCGGGGCATTACGACTATGACGAGGTACACATTGATTTGAGCCGGCTGGCGGTGTTTGCCGGCGCGCGTTTGTATCGTGATGAAGTCATCGGGCTTGATCGCATCAATAAAAAAGTGTTGTGCCGCAACCGCCCGCCGGTGCCGTACGACCAACTATCGATCAACATCGGCTCAACGCCGCAGCTGGCACAGGTGCCGGGTGCGACCGAAAACGCGGTGGCGGTCAAACCGATTCAACGCTTCAACGATCGTTGGGTCGCCTTGCTGGATCGTGTCAAACATCATCCGGGCAAATTGACAATTGCCGTGGTCGGTGCCGGTGCGGGTGGTGTGGAGTTGTTACTGGCAATGCAGTTTCGATTGCGCAACGAGTTGCAGGCACTCAAGCGCAATGCCGATGACCTGGTGTTTCATCTATTCACCAACAGTGCGACCATCCTGCCGACGCACAATAACAACGTACGCAAACGCTTTGATGCGGTGCTGGCGGCGCGTGGTGTGGTGGTGCATCGCAACGCCGGTGTCACCGAGGTGTTTGCCGGGCGATTACAAACGGCCAACGGTGAAACACTCGCCGCCGATGAGATTGTCTGGGTGACCAGTGCCGGTGGTGCGCCGTGGTTGCGTCAAACAGGCTTGGCACTTGATGCCAATGGCTTTATCAATGTCACCGATACCCTGCAGACGGTGACCGACGCGGATATTTTTGCGGCGGGTGATATCGCCAACATGATCAACCACCCACTGGAAAAAGCCGGCGTGTTTGCGGTGCGGCAGGGCCCGCCGCTGACCACCAATCTGCGGCTCGCCGTCGAGGGTGTGGCGCTGGTGGCGTATCGTCCGCAACGCCGCTGGCTGGCATTGATCAGCACTGGTGATAAATATGCGGTGGCGTCACGCGGTTGGCTGAGCTTCGCCGGTAACGCGGTGTGGCAATGGAAAGATTGGATCGACCGGCGCTTCATGCGCAAGTTCCAGGACCTGACGCCGATGGTGATGGATGCATCGTCCGGCAGCAGCGCGACCAACACCGCAAGCCAGGTCAAGCTGAGTCAGGAAGAATCGCTGCAGGCGATATCAGCGATTGCCATGCGTTGCGGTGGTTGTGGTGCCAAGGTTGGCGCAACGGTATTGTCGCGCGCACTCAGCAACCTGCACCCGGTAGATCGAGACGATGTGGTGATCGGTCTCAAAGATCCGGACGACGCCGCCGTGGTGCGCGTGCCGCCGTGCAAGGCGATGGTGCACTCGGTGGATTTTTTCCGGTCGTTTATTGACGACCCTTATTTGTTTGGAAAGGTTGCTGCCAATCACGCGCTGGGTGACATTTGGGCGATGGGCGCCGAGGCGCAATCGGCAACGGCGATTGCCACCGTGCCATCCGGGCTCGAATCAAAAGTTGAAGACGTGCTGTTTCAGATGATGACCGGCGCACTCGAGGTGTTGAACGAAGCCAACTGCGCATTGGTCGGCGGGCATACCGGCGAAGGCAAGGAGCTTGCGCTTGGTTTTGCGGTGAATGGGTTGATCGACGACGACCCGGCAAAAATTTTGCGCAAAAGCGGCATGCAACCGGGCGACGTGTTGATCCTGACCAAACCGATCGGCACCGGCACACTGTTCGCCGCGCACGCGCGTCTCGCCGCCAAGGGCCGCTGGATCGACGCGGCATTAACGTCGATGGTGGTGTCGAACCGGCTGGGTGCGAAGTGTTTGTTTAAACACGGCGCCACCGCCTGCACCGACCTCACCGGCTTTGGGCTGCTCGGGCATCTGGTTGAAATGACACGGCCATCAGCGGTTGATGCCGAACTTAATTTGTCGGCGCTGCCGTTGCTCGATGGCGCGGAAGAATGTGTCGCGGCGGGTATTGTCAGCTCATTGCAGGGTGCGAATGTCAGGCTGCGCCGGGCATTGCGCAACCAGGAGGCAATGGTCGACCATCCGCGTTACCCGCTGATTTTTGATCCACAAACGGCGGGCGGATTGTTGGCCAGTGTGCCGGCCGATCAGGCTGACGCGTGTATCGCCGCGCTGCGCGGCCTGGGCTATCCACATACAGTGGCGATCGGCCGTATCCTGCCGCAGGGCGATGCGATGGAGCCGATCACGTTGACAGTGTGATGGTTGGCTGACGGGCGGTTTGTTAACCGGCAAATTCGCGTCGTCAAACCAGCGGCTTGAGCCCTTCGAGCAGGGTTGGCAACAATTCGCTCACGGTCGGATGAATATGCATGCCACGGTTGATTTGGGTATAGGGTTTGTCGGCATACATGACTTCCAATATCGACTGCACCACTTCATCAGCTGAAAGCCCGAGCAGGGAGGCACCGAGGATGCGTTTGGTTTCGGCGTCGACCACGATTTTCATGAATCCCTGCGTTTCACCCGATTCGCGTGCGCGCCCGACCCGGGTCATCAACATTTTTGCACCGAGCAGCGGCCGGCCGGTGGCGCGCGCCTCGTTAAAATTCATACCGACGCGCCCGAGCGGCGGGTCAATAAACAGTGCGTAGGCCGGAATACGATCAGTCACGCGCCGGGAATCGCCATCAAACATATTGGCGACGACAATTTCGTAGTCGTTCCACGCGGTGTGCGTGAATGCGCCGCGGCCATTGACGTCACCGACCGCATAAACACCCGGCACATTGGTTTCGAGTTGATCATTGACGGTGATATAGCCGCGTGCATCAACGGCAATACCGGCGCGTTCGAGGCCGAGATCCTGGGTATTGGGTGAACGCCCGGTCGCCAGCAACAAGTGGCTGCCTTCGATTTTCGGCGCACCGCTGTCACAGCTCACACCAACCACAAAACCACTGCCGCTCGGTTCGACCGCAAGACAGGTCGCACCAAGCCGCACCGCAATGCCCTCGCGCTCAAGAATTGCCTTGACCTCGTCGGAGATATCCTCGTCCTCGCGGCCGATCAGGCGCGGCCCCATTTCACAAACGGTCACCTCCGAACCAAAGCGCCGGTACATCTGCGCAAATTCCAGTCCGATGTAACTGCCGCCAATGACCACCAGATGCGGCGGTACAAAATCGATATCCATCATCGAGATATTGTTCAAGTGCGGCACACTTTCGATGCCGCTCAGACGTGGTGCTGCCGGGCGTCCGCCGACGTTGATAAAAATTTGATCGGCACTGAGCGTACGTTCGGCAACCGTAACCGTATGCGCGCCGCTGAAGCGTGCATGACCTTTGATGACGCTGACATTTTTTGCGCTGGTCATCCAGTTGCCAACACCGCTGCGTGACGCCTCGACGATGGCGTCCTTGCGCGCCTTGACAGCCCGCATATCAACACGCGGCGGCTGATCGAGTACCACACCAAATTCGCCGGCGCGCCGCGCCAACGCGGCAACACGCGCCGAGGCAACCAGCGTTTTGGTCGGGATACAGCCATTGTTGACACAGGTACCACCCATTTGATCGCGTTCGATCAGGATCGTCTTCAGGCCCATTCTCCCGCACCGTGCCGCGAGCGCCGGCCCGGCCTGACCTGCTCCAATCACAATTGCATCAACGTGCTCTGTCATGCTGATCTCCGGTTGAATTTTGCAGCCCATGGTTGAATTGGTCGCATCGACTGGTCGCAAGCTTACGCCTTCACGCCGGATTCGGTTGTGCGCACGGCAACATACGGACCACTGATGTTGTTGACGAATGATTTCAGTCGGCAAATTGGGGTAAATTTGAGTCACGCAGGTTCGTTTTATATCGTCCACCTTAAATTCCCGGCCGCGCCATGCGCCGGGCCTAGAAAGCGGCAACTGTCGACAAGCTGAGTTACCGCCACGCCTTCCATGCCGGCAATCACGCCGATGTGTTGAAGCACTTTGTGCTCACCGAGCTGATCCGGTATTTCTGCCAGAAAGAGACCGCGTTTTGGTTTGTCGATACCCACGCGGGTGCCGGTGTGTATGCACTCGATACCGGCTATGCGACCAAACTCGCCGAACACGTCGATGGCATCGGCCGGCTGTGGAACCGCCACGACCTACCGGCCGCGCTCGAAGCGTATGTTGATCTGGTGCGCGAACTCAACCCCGACGGCCTGTTGCGCGCGTATCCCGGCTCGCCGTGGATTGCCCAACGCCTGCTCAGAACACAGGATCGTTTGCGGTTGTTTGAATTACACACCAGCGACAGCGCGTTGTTGCAGGATAACTTCAGGGCGCTTGGTGCGGCGGTTCAACGCCGCACCATCATCGCGCCGACCGATGGTTACGCCGGGCTCAAGTCGGTGTTGCCGCCGTTGCCGCGCCGAGGACTGGTGTTGATCGACCCATCGTTCGAAGACAAAAACGATTACACCAACATACCGGCCATGCTGACCGATGCGTTGACCCGCTTTGCCACCGGTACCTATGTGCTGTGGTATCCGCAGTTGTCGCGCACCGACAGCGCGCATCTGCCGGAGGCGCTCAAGACGTTGCCGGCAAAAAGTTGGCTGCACGTTGCGTTGAGCGTGTCGACTCCGGCGCCGGACGGATTCGGCATGCACGGCAGCGGATTGTTCATTCTCAATCCGCCGTGGACGCTGCACAAACAATTGGCGGAAATCATGCCTTATCTGGTGACGGTATTGGGTCGTGATGCGGGCGCGGGGTTTGTGCTCGCGCAACACGAAAACTGATTGTCGTGAGCGTATTGTTGATTTGTCCGGGGGTTTGACATGGTGAAAATCTGGGGCCGCCTGAGTTCGGTCAATGTGCAGAAAGTGGTGTGGTGTGCCGACGAGCTCGGCCTCGATTACGAGCGCATTGAAGCCGGCGGCAAATTTGGCGTGGTCGACACACCTGAATACCGCGCCATGAATCCAAACAGCAAGATTCCGGTGATTGACCACGATGGTTTTGTGTTGTGGGAATCGAATGCCATTGTGCGCTATCTCTCGTCACGGTTTGGTGCGGGCAATCTTTACCCGGACAGCCTGACATTGCGCGCCGACGCCGATCGTTGGATGGATTGGCAGGCGACCTCGTTTAACCCGGCAATGACGCCGTTATTCAAACAACTCATTCGCACACCGGCTGCGGAACGTGATGCGGCGCTGATGGCAAGCTCTCATGCTGAAACGCAGATGAAGCTTGCCCTGCTCGATGCACACCTTGCGGACCATGAATACGTGACCGGCGCGACTTTCACCATGGGCGACATCCCGCTGGCGTGTTCGGTTGACCGCTGGATGAAACTGCCTTGCGAAAAGGCGGCGTTTAAAAACGTTTTGCGCTGGTACGATACGGTGCGGGTGCGCCAGGGTGGCCGGCAGGTAGTGGCGTTGGCGCTGTCGTAGCCGACACCGGCCCGCGTTTGAGCCACTTTTATCAGTCAGATACGGCGGACTGGGTCCCAGCCGTCGCTGGGACGACGCATTTTTGACGCTGCCTTTATGTGATGGGCACCGCTGACCGCACCGCCCAGCGCAATCGTGCCGATGACGAACGTGGATTGCTGCGCTGCTCATCGGGCGACGGCCTGATCGGCTCAATCGCCACACTGGCAAAAATACCGGCGTCGAGATAACGCTGAAACGCCGTTTCAATGCGCCGGTCTTCACCGGAATGAAACGACAATATCGCCACCCGCCCGCCCGGCTTCAAGCAACCTGGCAGTGCCGCCATAAAACGGTCGAGCACATCGAACTCGTTGTTGACTTCGATGCGTAACGCCATAAAGGTACGGGCCAGCGTTTTTTTGTGGTCGTTTTTTTCCGGAAAATCTTTTAGCGAGGCGCGCACGTTTTCCGCCAACTGCCGCGTGGTGGTGATCGGCGTCTTGCTTTTTTTGATGCCCCAGGCAATACGTTCCGCGTGCGGCTCGTCGGCGTAGGTGGTGAGCAACGCCGCCAATTGTGGCGCGTCCAGTGTTTGCAACAGCGCCGATGCCGGCTCGCCACGCAATGGATTCAGGCGCAAATCGAGCGGGCCGTCGTGTTTGAACGAAAACCCGCGCACCGGATTGTCGAGCTGCATCGACGACACCCCGAGGTCGGCGAGCAGGCAATCAAAACCGCCGCCCGCCTCCGGCAACAGCTGCGCAATGTCGGCGAAATTTAATTCGCGCACCAACAGCACGTCTTCACCAAATCCCAGTGCACGCAAACGCGCCTCGGTGCGCGGCCGCTCGAGCGAATCCACATCGGTACCGAACAAACGACCACCGGGCAATAATCGCGGCAGGATGCTTTGTGTGTGCCCGCCAAAGCCGAGCGTGACATCGAGTACCGTTTCACCCGGCATCGGATTCAGAATCTGCAGAATTTCGTCGACACAAATCGGCCGGTGTGTACCCGCCGGCGTCTGGCCGCGCGCGATGACCTTTTCGACATCGGCGGCGAACTGCTGGTGATTCAGCTCTTTGTATTTTTCTTCGAATTTGCGCGGATGGGTGCCGCGATAACGCTTGCGACGAACATGCGGCTTCGGACTTTCGGTGGTCATGCCGCCAGTTTGTTAGTCGCGGTGCCGCGGGCAGCATCATGCCGAATCATCTCCGCCGCCTTTTCGGCAATCATGATGGTCGGCGCGTTGGTGTTGCCGCCGATCAGAGTCGGCATGATGCTGGCGTCAACCACACGCAGGCCGTCGATGCCGTGCACTTTCAACGCACTGTCGACCACGGCCATCGCATCGTCGCCCATTTTGCAACTGCCCGAGGGGTGATAAACGGTGTCGACCCGCGCGCGCAATACGCGCCGGATGTCGTCGTCGGTGATGACGTCTTTGGTGAACATGTTTTCGACATAACGCGATGCCAGTGACGGCGCGCTCATCAGCTTTTGCGTCAGCTTGTAGCCGGCAACCATTTGCGCGAGGTCGTCTTGGTCGGCGAAAAATGCCGGGTCGATCAGCGGTGCATCGGTGGCATCGGCGCTGGCGAGGGCGATGGTACCGCGACTCTTTGGCCGCAGCAGACAGAAATGACACGACAAGCCGTGACGGAAATTAAACTTGCGCGCGTGGTCCTCGACCAGCGCGACCACAAAATGCAATTGAATGTCTGGTGCGACCGACTGCGGCGACAACTTCAGAAACGCGCCACCCTCGGCGTAGTTGGACGCGATCATGCCGCGCCGGTGCCGCACGTAGCGCACAAACTCGTGTATCAGCCGCCACGCGCCGGGCAGGGTAATGCCGACCAGGTCGAGACTCTTGACGGCATAACCAAAAATGAAATCAGGGTGGTCCTGCAAATTTTTGCCGACCCCGGGCAGCTCGTGTGTCACGGCGATGCCGTGTGTCTGTAATTCGCGGCCGTCGCCGATGCCGGACAACATCAACAATTGTGGCGAGTGAATCGCACCGGCGCTGAGCAAAACCTCGCGACGGGCGTTGAGTGTGACCTGCTGGCCGTTGAGACGCACCACCACACCGGTTGCACGCTTGTTCTGGATATTGATCTTGACGACCTGTGCACGGGTCATGACGGTCAGGTTGGGCCGCGAGCCGTTCATATGCGGATGCAAATAGGCGCGGGCGGCGCTGCAGCGTTCGCCGTTGACTTGTGTGACCTGATAGATGCCAACGCCTTCTTGGGTTGCGCCGTTGAAATCGGTATTGAGCGGAAGGCCGGTCTCTATCGCCGCATCCAGAAAACGTTGTTGGAACGGATTGTCTGTGCGCAAGTCAGCGACATTCAGCGGACCACCCTGCCCGTGAAATTCGTCATGGATGCGTTCGTTGTTTTCGGCGCGCTTAAAAAACGGCAGAACATCGTTGTACGACCAGCCGGCATTGCCCAGCGACGCCCAATGATCGTAATCACTGCGGTCACCGCGCGCATACACCATGGCATTGATCGCCGACGAGCCGCCCAGTCCGCGGCCACGCGGCTGGTAACCACGCCGGCCACCCAGACCGGGTTGCGGCACGGTTTCAAAACCATAGTTATTGATATTGGTCGGCAGCATCGCCACCGCGCCGGTCGGTGCGCGCACCAGCCAGCTGCGCCCGTCACCGCCGGTCTCGAGCAACGCCACGCTCACGTCACGGTCTTCGCTCAAGCGCGCAGCCAGGACCGCGCCGGCCGAGCCGCCGCCGATCACAATGTAATCAAACTGTTGTTCCATCACCCTGGTTCCATAAATTTCAACGGCTTTTTTATGCCGGCGCCACGATTTCACCAATGGCCGCCCGCCCATACCGATACGTTACACCGGATTGACTGGTATCGACTGTCAGCACCCACCGCCTGTGCCATTTATTCCACACCCGCGCCACCCACGAACCCGCTGCAAACGGTTGATTTTTATCAAAAAACCTGCGACACCCGAGGCGTGAAATAATCACGCATCACAAGGAGTCAGTCGCATGAGTCAGCCCGCCCCGTCGTCAGCCTCGCCGTCAGCCTACAAGGCTCTGGTCAATACCTGGACGCGTTTGCATCACTTCGAACACCTGCAGGCAATCGCCGGCTGGGACTGCTTCGCGCTGATGCCCGAGAACGGCAGTACCGCACGCGCCAATGCCATGGCGGAAATGGGCGGCTTGCTGCACGGCATCCGCACCGACCCGCAACTGTCAAAAAATCTCAGCCTGGCAGCTGGCGAGTCACTCGACGATATGCAGCAGGCCAATCTGCGTGAAATGCGTCGCAACTGGCGCAGCGCAAACGCGTTGCCCGCTGCGTTGGTGCAGGCGCAATCACTCGCCAATGCGCGCTGCGAACACGCGTGGCGCACCCAGCGCCCGGCCAACGATTGGGCCGGCTTCCTCGGCAATTTTCGGGAGGTATTAAAACTCGCCCGCGAACAGGCGAAATATTTATCCGATGACAGCGGCCTTGGGTTGCACGATGCGCTGATGGATAACTATGAGCCCGGCATGACCGGCGCAAAAGTGGACCGGCTGTTCGGCGATTTGCAACAGTGGTTACCGGATCTGGTGCGCAAGGTGCGCGCCAAGCAGGCGAAAGAGTCGGTGATCGTGCCGGTCGGCCCGTTCCCCAAGGCCGGGCAATATGCGCTCGGTCTGGACGTGATGACGTTACTCGGCTTTGATTTTACCGCCGGCCGGCTCGACGAAAGCGCGCATCCGTTTTGTGGTGGTGTGCCGGAAGACACGCGCCTGACGACACGTTACATCGAAGACAGTTTTGTCGGCAGTCTGTGGGGCGTTATCCACGAAACCGGCCACGGTCGTTACGAACAAAATCTGCCGCGCGCGCTGCTTGGTCAGCCGGTTGCATGGGCCCGCAGTGCCGGCATTCACGAAAGCCAGAGTCTCAGTTTTGAAATGCAAATCGGCATGAGCCGCGCATTTGTCGGCCTGTTGGCACCGCGGTTGGTGGCGCAGTTTGGCAACCAGCCGGCGTTTGAGCCGGATAACCTGTTCCGCTGGTTGACGCGGGTGCAACCCGGCTTTATCCGCGTCGAGGCCGACGAGATGACCTATCCGCTGCACGTCATTTTGCGTTACGGCATCGAGCGCGATTTGATTGAGGGCCGCATGGAAGCCGAAGACATTCCAGAACGCTGGGACAAGGCCATGGCCGACCTGCTCGATATCGACACACGCGGCAATTTCACCAACGGCTGCATGCAGGACGTGCATTGGGGCGAGGGGTTGTTTGGCTATTTCCCGAGTTACACCCTCGGCGCCATGTATGCCGCGCAATGGTTCGCCACCATCCGCAAGGCCACACCGGATCTTGATCAGCACATCGCACAGGGAGACCTGTCGCCGGCGTTCGACTGGCTGCAAAAAAACATCTGGCAGCACGGCAGCCGCTTTGACACCGACACGTTGGTGACCAGGGCCACCGGCGGGCCGCTCGATGCGGCGCACTACCGGCGGCATCTTGAGTCGCGTTATCTAAACAGTTGATTTCAATCCCGCCGGGACCAGCCGGTAACTTTTATTGATCAAGGAATGTGTTATGACTATTGGCGTGGGCGGTAAAACACAAGCGGCGGCATTGGCGGCGCTGTCAAACATGACAGCGGGTGTCACAGCTATTGGCACAGCCGAATACCTGCAACGCATCAACAAGGCGCAAGCGTATATGCAGGCCAACAATATCGCGGCGATTTGGGTCCATGCCGGCACCAACATGACCTATTTCACCGGCACCAAATGGCACCCGAGCGAACGCATGGTCGGCGCGATCATTCCGGCGACAGGTGCGATCGAATATCTGGCACCCTACTTCGAACAAAACACGGTGCGCGATTACATGGTGCTCAACGGTCCTGTCAACGTCTGGCACGAACACGAAAGCCCGTATCAGTTGTTTGTCGACACACTCAAACGCATGGGCTTGTCCGGCCGTGTCGGCATCAGCGAAGATGCGCCGTTTTTTGTCGTCGATGGCATTACACAGTGTGATTCCGGCGTGCAACTAATCAACGCCAAAGCCGTCACCGCACATTGCCGTACGCAAAAATCCGCCGGCGAAATCGCACTGATGCAGCGTGCCAAAAATATGACCATCGAAGTGCACAAGGCCGCAGCAACCATTTTGCACGAGGGCATCAGCACCACCGACGTGGCCGCATTCATCAACGAAGCGCATAAACGCGTCGGTGCATCAGGCTCCTATTTTTGTATCGTCTTGTTCGGCCCGGCGTCGGCGTTTCCGCACGGCGTAAAAGACCCGCAACTGCTCAAACAAAACGACATGGTATTGATCGATACCGGCTGCCTGGTCGAGGGCTACATTTCCGACATCACCCGCAGCTATGTGTTTGGTGAAGCCAATGCACAGCAGCGGGCGGTATGGCATGCCGAAAAATCCGCGCAAGCGGCCGCGTTTGCCGCCGCCCAACTGGGTGTGCCATGCAAGGAGGTTGACGCCGCGGCTCGGCGGTCGCTTGCGGCCAGCGGGTTTGGCCCGGGTTACGAGCTGCCCGGACTGCCGCACCGCACCGGCCACGGCATCGGCATGGATATCCACGAATGGCCGTATCTGGTTGGCAGCGACAACACCCCGCTCGCCGAAGGCATGTGTTTCAGCAATGAGCCGATGATTTGTGTGCCGGGTGAGTTTGGCATCCGTTTGGAAGATCATTTCTACATGACGTCTGCCGGCCCAAAGTGGTTCACCACGCCATCACATTCGGTTGACGACCCATTTGGTCTGCAAGCCGCCTGACGTTTTGCGCCATCGCCAACAATTATTCGAAAGCAAAAACCAATATGGCCACGCCGCACATCAACGCCCAACCGGGTGACTTCGCCGAAACCGTGCTGATGCCGGGCGACCCGCTGCGCGCACAATTTATCGCCGAGACCTGGTTAAAAGACGCGAAGCTGGTCAACACGGTGCGCAATATGTTTGGTTATACCGGCACCTATCAGGGCAAACCCGTGTCCGTGATGGCACACGGGATGGGCATTCCGTCGTGCAGCATCTACGCGACCGAGTTGATCAAGGACTACGGCGTCAAAAACATCATCCGGGTCGGTTCGTGCGGCGCGTTAATGAAAGACATCAAACTCGGCGAGATTATCATCGCCATGGGCGCTTCGACGGACAGCAAGGTCAATCGCATGCGGCTGATGGACCATGACTATGCGGCGATTGCCGATTACGATTTATTGCGCACGGCGGTGGATGTGGCGAACGCGCAAAACAAAAAGGTGCGGGTCGGCAACGTGTTCTCCGCTGATTTGTTCTACACCCCGCAGCCGGAAATGTTCGACAAGTTGGAAAAGATGAATGTGTTGGCGGTCGAAATGGAGCTGGCCGGTATTTATGGTCTTGCCGCAGAGTACGGCGCGCGTGCGCTTGGCATTCTTACCGTGTCAGACCATATCCGCACCGACCACCACATGAGCACGGATGAACGCCAGACCAGTTTTGGCGAAATGATCACGCTGGCGCTTGATACCACAATCAGGCTTTAGGCTAAGCGGCAAACATTCGTCCGGCCCGACCGGCACGCGCCTCATCAGAATACGTCGGTTGGCATGGAATTGGTCATGTTTCGCGGCGTGTGTTGAACAGACGGGCTCAGACGCCACCACCGGCTTGCATCCCGAATTGCAACCATACACCGCTGGCCAGATAGATCACGCCCATGGTCATCACGGTCCACTGCGTCCACAAACGGAAGTTGGTGTCGGACATTTTTTCGAGCACCCGTTTCGACAATGTCGTTCCGGTAAATGCCAACACCACGCAGGCGACCATCAATGACACCGACAATCCGGCGGTGGCGCTGCCGGCCGCCATCATACTGATGCTGCCGAAGAAAATAATCTTGATCAGGTGCCCCAATGTTTGCGACATCGCCTTGGTGGCGACCACGCCGCGCCGGTCCATTTTCGAACGCACAAAAAATACGTCGAGCAATGGCCCGGACACACCTGCGAGCAACTGCAGCCCCGTACAAACAATGCCGCACAAAAACGGATGGCCGCGATGGTCGACATTCAGGGCGAGCCGCTTGGGCAGCGCAAAACTGACAAACGGCGTCAAGCCCAACAAAATATAGGCGACCGGTTTGCTGACCACAAACTGTACTGCGATAAATGCCGCCAATGCCAGCAAAGCACCAAGCGCATAACCGTAAAAAATGCGCCAGTTAACGTGGCTGCGCCACAACCAGGCGCGCCAGCCGTTTGATGCCATCTGTGTGATGCCGTGCAACATCATCGCCGCCGAAAGCGGCAGCAGCGCCAGCAACACGCCCATCAGGATCATGCCACCGGCCATGCCGAGAATGCCCGAGATGAATGACGTGATCAGCACCGACACGGCAATACAAACAAAAACCAGCGTGGATGACATGGTGGTCTTCCGAATAAACTCTTTTAACATGTTCCTGTGCCATAATAAAATCTTTGAAATCCAATTTGACCCTCGCGAAATGCTTCGGCGAGGACGGGCAGCTCGAACAGCTTGTTCGCAACGCGCAGCCGCTCCC
>JANOEV010000124.1:0-5859 GCA_031413695.1 Burkholderiales bacterium | reverse complement strand
CATGTCCGAATTCGGCTGGTACTCAAGCACGGTCATCAAGCCGTCGCGGGTATTTTTCTTTGTTGCCGTCGACGATGTCCAGAACATCGGCAGCATTGCCTTTGCAGCGTACCCCCAGTTATTCGGACATGAGCACCAAGCTCGATTTGTACTATTCGAAGTTTGACACCCATGAAGTGGGTGGCAAGCTCACGTCAAACATGTTCGCCAGCTGGGACCAATTGTTTGGGGCCGGTTCACAAAACACCCTTTCCAACGTTCGCACAACACAAGTTGGACTGAACACCTACGCCACCAGCGCGACATCTTCCGCCCTGCCAACCACGACCACCAATTACGACACCAAGCGAACTGATACCATCAAGGCGGTCGGTTGGAATACGTCGCTGAAGTTTGGCGATGGTTGGACGGCGGTCAGCGACCTCAGCTATTCACGTGATATTCGCAATGAGAAATACATGGAAGTGTATGCGGGACCGTACAACAAGGCCGCGGGGCAATGGGTCTACGGTCCGTTCAGCTGGAATATCCCGGTTGATGGCGGCGCACAGAGTCTCACGCCGCTGCAAAGCGGTTTTCTCACCAATCCGTCGGGAATTGCCTTTGGCGACGTGCTTGGATTCAACTATGTCCCTGGTCAACCCCGTTGGACGGGCGTGATTCGTGATCCAAATGTCGAGGACACAATCAAATCATTCCGGCTTTCCGCCAAGCGGTTGCTGACGGGCTTCTTCAGTTCGTTTGTCGCGGGCGTCAATTACACACAGCGCGATAAGACTGTCGAGAAAAACGAAATCAGGCTGCTCATGCCGCTGAATGCCAGCGGTAATGTTATTCGCGATATTCCGACCAGCGCACTGCGCTCGCCGATTGACATGTCGTGGGTGGGAATCGGCCAATTCATTCGTATTGATGTGCCATCACTGGTCGGATCAGGGGCGTTGATTCAGCAACCGGCGTTGTTTAGCTTGAAACAGGACAATGATTCCGGGGTACACGAAAAGATAACAACGGCATACGCCATGCTGACTATTGACACCGAAATCGGCGGTGTACCGATTCGCGGCAACGTCGGCGTCCAGGCGATCAAGTCAAAACAGAACTCAGATGGGTGGGAGTATCGCGGCAGTGATGATGTTCCCAACCTCAGCTTGCTGTTCAAGCGGACCGGTGGGGCAAGCTACAACGATATCTTGCCGAGCCTGAATCTGGTCGCCGACCTGAAGAACAATATGATCGCGCGCTTCGGCTGGGCTGAAACCACCGCCCGTCCCAATATCATCGATATGCGCGCGGGTACCAGCACCCCCGTACTCAGCATCACGCCCGGCCCGGATCAGGGCAAATGGTCGCAGGCCTATGCCGGCAACCCGGCACTCAAGCCTTGGCGGGCCACGTCTGTTGATCTTTCCGTTGAGAAGTATTTTGGCAAGCGAAGCTACATTTCGATCGCTGCATACCGGAAAAATCTATTGAGCTACATCACCTACGGCGTGAGTGCGCGCGACAATTCCTCGCTACCGTTACCGGCGGGTGCACCGGCCGGCATTGTTGTGCAACAGTTCGGCCCGGTATTCCAGCCGCTCAATGGAACCGGCGGCAAGGTCGAGGGGCAGGAAGTCTCGGCCTCGCTCGAGGGCGCGCTGTTGACCAATTGGCTGGATGGATTTGGCATTGTGGTCAGCACCACCAAGATCAGAAGTTCCATCAACGACCAGAAAGTCGACCAGAACACCGGCGTGGTGATTCCGGGCGAAAAGACCTCTCTGAACGGGCTGTCAGGCCGCTCAACCAACACAACGATCTACTATGAAGCCGGCGGTTATTCTGCCCGGATCAGCCAACGTTATCGCTCCGCCTTCACCGCGACGACGCGCGACATTTTCCTGAGATCAACGTCAAAATCGCAGGGGAAGGACAAGGTGCTTGACATGCAGCTGGGTTATAACTTCAGCGACAAGGGCATGTTCAAGGGACTTTCGCTGTTGCTGCAAGTCAACAACCTGAAGGATGAGCCGACGATCAGCTACAAGACGCCGGGCAATGCGGATGTGCCGGATCCAACCCAGTTGGTTCCAAATTACACCTATCAGTTCGGGCGCCAGATATTGGCGGGTTTAAACTACAAGTTCTGATCCTGACGGCTCCGCGGTCGCCCTGCTGAATAATCAGCAAGGCGACTGTCGGCGTGCGTCAAGAGAAGCGGAACGATGTGTTTGCCTGTAACCGCGGCCAATGGCAAATCGCCGATAGGAAACCCTTCATGAGCAATCCCCCTGCCTCACGAGTGTCTGCGCCGTGACAATCAAGCCCGTACAGCAAATCGTCATCATTGGCGGTGGTACCGCCGGATGGATGAGCGCAGCAGCGCTTTCCAAGGTGCTCGGGCGCGCCTATAACATCCGGCTGGTCGAGTCGGATGACATCGGCATCATCGGTGTTGGTGAAGCAACCATCCCGCACATCGGTGACTTCAACCGCGCATTGGAAATTGATGAAGACGAGTTCCTGCGGGCCACACAGGGTACGTTCAAGCTCGGCATCGAATTCGTCAACTGGGGCCGGCTTGGTGATCGTTACATCCATGGCTTTGGCAGGGTTGGTCAAGCGACGGAGGCACTTCCCTTCCATCATTTCTGGCTGCGCATGGCGCAGTTGGGGCGTGCAAGTCCGCTTGAAGCATATTCGATCAATACCGCTGCGCCGCGGCACGCCAAATTCATGCGCCCGCGCCAGGATATGGCCGGTTCGCCGGTGGCCGATATCGCCTACGCGTTCCACTTTGACGCCAGCCTCTATGCACGTTTTTTGCGCAACTACGCCGAAAAACTTGGGGTGATCCGCACCGAAGGTAAGGTTGCCCAAGTCATTCAGCGTGAACCGGACGGATTCATCGAGGCGGTGGTTCTGGACAGTGGCGAGCGCGTCAATGGCGACTTTTTTATTGACTGCTCCGGCATGCGCGCACTGCTGATCGAGCAGACACTGAAGGCAGGTTTCGACGATTGGTCGCACTGGCTGCCGTGTGATCGTGCGCTGGCGGTGCCGTGCGAGTCGGCAGGCCCGCTGCTGCCGATGACGCGATCGACCGCCCATGCCGCCGGCTGGCAATGGCGGATTCCATTGCAACACCGCACCGGCAATGGCCATATCTATTGCAGCAAGTTCATGAGCCAGGATGCGGCCACTTCCATCCTCATGGCGAACCTCGACGGCGCCCCGCTTGCCGATCCACGCCCGCTCAAATTTGTAACCGGCCGCCGCAAACAATTTTGGAATCGCAACTGTGTCGCCATCGGACTGTCCAGCGGCTTTCTCGAGCCACTGGAATCGACCAGCATCCACCTCATTCATACGGCCATTTCACGCCTCATCAACTTCTTTCCGCACGGCGGATTCGACACCGTCGACATTGACGAATACAACGCCCTTACCCATTGGGAGTACGAACGTATCCGTGATTTTCTGGTGCTCCACTACAAGCTTACGGCGCGCGATGATTCGGACTTTTGGAATTACTGCCGCAACATGTCCATCCCGGACTCGCTGCAACGCAAAATGGATTTGTTTGGCAGCAACGGGCGGATTTTCCGCGATGGGCTGGAACTGTTCGCCGAGGGAAGCTGGCTTCAGGTGATGGTGGGACAGGGTATCAAGCCCCGTGCGCACCATCCATTCGCCGAACTGCGTCCGGAATCGGAAGTATTGGCGTACATCAACAATGTTGAGCAGGTCATTGCCAAGTGTGTTGCCGTCATGCCGACACAGACCGAGTTCATCGCAAAAAACTGTTCCAGCAGCAGGCCATGACCACGCCAGACGAGCCGGTTCCGCCCCAGGTGGTGCAGCATTCAATTGACCTTTCTGCGCGTGGCGCGGCAAGACGCCGTCTGCTGGCGGCGGGCTTGTTAACCGCTCTGCCGTCGTGGGCCGGCCAACGCCGCAAGGTCTCTGTGGCCGCGTTTCCAAATGTCGACGCGATCATTCGCGCCGTTATCCCCCAATGGAAAAAGCTGCACCCCGATATCGACATCGAGATCGTAAGCCGGCAATATATTGATCACCACACGGCAATGACCACCGCGCTTTCGACATCTGTCTACCTACCGGACGTCATGGCGCTTGAGTCAACCTATGTTGGTCGCTATGCGCAGGGTCAGGGGCTTGAGGATTTGACACAGCCTCCCTACAGTGTCGGCCGTTTTCGCGACCGCTTTGCCCGCTTCGCCTACGAACAGGCGATAAATCGCCGCGGCGAGGTGATCGCCGTACCGACCGACATCGGGCCGGGTACGTTGCTATATCGCCACGACCTGCTTGCGCGGGCGGGCCTGACAGAGTCGGATCTGACGACATCCTGGGACGGGTACGTCAACGCCGGCATCAAGCTCAAAGCCGCAACCGGCGCTTACCTGATCGGCAATGCACAGCAGGTCAAGGACATCATGATACGCAGCGGCCTCCAGCCGGGTGAGGGACTGTACTTCGATCAGGCGTCGAAGGTGTTGGTGACCTCGCCGCGCTTCGTGCGCGCATTTGAACTGGCCCGGAAGGTTCGACAGAACAAGTTGGATGCTCGCGCGTATGCATGGTCAAACGAGTGGGCCGAGGGTTTCAAGCGTGGCACCGTGGCAACCGAGCCGACGGGGGCGTGGATGGTGGGCCAGCTTTCCAACCAGGTGGCGCCTGCCACACATGGCAAATGGCGTGCCGCACCGTTGCCCGAAAAAACATTTGTCGGCTACGGTGGCACCTACTATGCGATACCCAGACGGGCACCCCCGGCCAACAAATTGCTGGCGTGGGAACTTATCCAGCTGCTGACACTTGACCGCGCACAACAATTCGCCGCCTTTAAGTTGGATGACGCATTCCCCGCGTTGGTCGAAACCTATGAGGACCCGTTTTTCGATGAGCCGTTACCGTTTCTGGGTGGCCAACGGGCACGCCTGCTGTGGCGCGATGCCGCGCAGAAAATCGTCGCCATCGGCTCGCACAAACAAAGTGACTTTGCCAATGAAGTGATCAACACCGAGCTGTCCAACGTGATGGATCGCGGCAAATCCATCACCCTGGCGCTGGCCGACGCACAGCGCCTGCTCGAACGCAGAGCCTTCCGGTGAGAACCATCACGCATCTGCTGTCGAGCCTGCGCGTTTCGCCCCGATGGGCGCCGTATGTCCTGATCAGCCCGTTCTTGATCCTGTTTGCCGTGTTTGGCGTGTTCCCTTTGTTATTCTCGCTCTACCTGGCATTCCAGTCGTGGGAGCCGACCAGCGGTCTGGCTGCAATGGAGTATGTCGGCTTGGCCAATTTTGCCTTCGCACTTGGCGACGAGTGGTTCTGGAAGTCACTCAAGAACACGCTTTGGCTGGCGGTCGCGGCCGGCGCGCCGCAGCATCTGGTTGCGATTCCGCTCGCCGTGTTTATCCACAACAGCTTTCAACGTTGGCGCGACGGTATTGTCGGCGCTTATTTCCTGCCGTACATCACCTCAACCGTTGCCATTGCGATCATGTTCAGCGCGCTGTTCTCCACCGATTTCGGCCTGATCAATGTCGGCCTCGGCGTGATTGGCATAAGCCCGGTTGACTGGCTGAACGAACCAGGCTCGCTCAAACCAATGATTGCGATGGTGGTGTTCTGGAAATACCTCGGCTTCAATGTGGTGATTTACCTGGCGGCAATACAGACGATCCCGAAAGACCTGTACGAGGCTGCAACCATGGATGGCGCCAGTCGCTGGCAGCAGTTCTGGTTCATCACCCTGCCCAGCATCCGTCCGATGATTTACTTCGGGGTGACACTCAGCGTCGTCGGCGGACTGCAATTATTCGAAGAGCCCTTCATCCTCACGCG
>JANOEV010000123.1:0-2878 GCA_031413695.1 Burkholderiales bacterium | reverse complement strand
ACGGCACCAATCGTATTGCTGACCAGCAACACACTTTTGTTGTTGCCATCAATGTCGATGCCACCACGTTTGGACAATGCGGGCAGGACCACAGGCCCTGTCGCCAGCCATTGACTGAGTAGCGGAAAAGCAAGGTCAAAGCGGGAATAGTAGTCACGATTGTCCGGGTTGTTGATGTTGCCGGCGGTCGCGCAACTTGACGGTCCGCCCAGCAATCCGCCGCGCAGGAAATAGTTTCCGCCGGAAATTGAAAATACGCTGCTACCCGAGCTGCCGCCTTCGGTTACCCCGCTGGTGTAGGTTGGGGTGATAAACGATTCCAGCGCACCGTTGTCTACCGCCGTGACAAGCGTAAACGGATTGGCGAGTGTTTGTCCCAGGGTCACTTTTTTCGGGTCGCCGGCAGGATGATGAATGATGGTCACCGGTGTTGATCCGCCGATTGCCGCCGAGTCCCAGCCGGCAAAAAACGCCGTTTGTGGTGGCGTGCCGTTTAGCCGCAATAACAACACATCGGTGTCGGCGTTGCCATAAAGGAATTGGGCGCCGCCAAAAACCGCATTTGACTGGCTGCGGGGCAAATCAGCGCCGCCGCAGGTCAGGTTGTCGTAGTTCCAATAGGTGTTTAACGTATTGGCTTGTGCTTGTGTGCTGATGCAATGGCTGGCACTATAAAAATACGGGATCTGGGTGGTGGTTTCCGTATCGTTCAATAACGTGCCCGTACAAATACACGTCGCTTCGGCACCACCGGTGCCACACGCAGCCTGAAACTGCATATGTGCCACCGCCTTTTTTGCGTTGATATAGCCGGTCGTCTGAACCGGGCAAATCGCGTCAACGTTGCACGAGCCCGAGCTTCCCTTCAGTTGTGTTGCCGCTTTGAAGCCGTCGCGTGGTGAGGCAAAAATATGCGCAACCGCCTCGACCTGGATGTTTGCAATTTGGGCTTGGCCATTTGACCCCGCCGGCACAAATACCTCGATGATTTGGGTGTCGCCTTCGGTCAATGGTGTCCAGTAGCGCTTTTGGTCGTCTAGCAGGCTGGCAATTTCGTTGCTGTCGGCACGATAAATCACGCGTGCCGGATCGGCTGACCCTGAAAAACGCATTTCGGTACCGGCGGGCGCATCATCCAAACGGATCGCGATACGGGTTGCGGTTGCGCCGGGTGAACGCACTTTGAATTGTGTGACACGTCCGACCGTATTGTTTGCCTCGGCGATGTCGCGCCATTGAAGGGTTGGCATGGTCGTGCTGAACGCCTGATCGTTGATCTCTTGGTTGATGCCGATCTGGATGGCCTTGCGGAAGCGCGAAACGTTGGCGGTCTTGGCTTGGTCGATGCGCAGCGGGTCGACGGCAAAAAAGGTGACGGTCGGTGTAAACGCATCAAGCTCGCTGCGAAATGACAATTCGAGCTGCGACTTTTGCGTTGTCGTGGCGGCTCTAACCGGTTCGCCAATGACACGTGTCGCCGCGTCGGCGCTGGCGGGGAAAAGCCATGCAGTGAAGACATATACGATGCCCAGCAACGCAATGGTGGACGTTTTGGCACGCACCGTGGTGTCAATACCCGAGCGCCTGAACGCGCCTAGAAGTCGCGAAAAGAGCCGAATTTCAATCATTATTTTTTCTCCCAGCCAATGCGCCGCCATTAGTCGCCCGCCCAAAAGACGCGGTAATGTGCTCAAACAGGCGTTCGTAAACAGAAATTTTAAAGCGTTTGCAGTGATAAACGGATTATCAAGCGGATTCGCCGACCAAAACATTGTAAGCAGATGCATTTTCCGCGCCGGACTAGGAGTCTCGGGAAAAGCCCTGTAAAATCATGGACTAGACATTTTTTCATGCCTGCATCATCCGCTTTCTTGTCGCTGTCTGGCGACGCCGAGGCGGACAACAGCCGGTATTGATTACGGCCGTGACGCCGATTCCCGTTTTTTTGACGACCCACACTTTATGAAGACCCTGCAAGCCGTGCGTGGCATGAATGATCTGCTGCCCGCGGACTCCCCACTTTGGCAATATTTTGAAGACACCGTGCGCGATGTATTCGAGCAGTACGGTTATCGGCTCATGCGTACGCCGATCGTCGAGCCGACCGCGTTGTTTGAACGGTCGATTGGTGAGGTCACCGACATTGTCGAACGCGAAATGTATTCGTTTGAAGATGGCATGAATGGCGAAAAGCTCACGCTGCGCCCGGAAGCCACGGCCGGACTGGTGCGCGCGACGATTGAACACAATATTTTGTACGAGGGGCCGAAACGGGTTTGGACCTGGGGCCCGATGTTCCGGCATGAGCGGCCGCAAAAAGGCCGCTATCGCCAGTTTCATCAGTTTGACGTTGAGGCGCTTGGCTTTGCCGGACCGGATGTTGATGCCGAACAGATTGTGCTTCTGAAGCGTTTGTGGGATCGGCTCGGTTTCAAGGACGTTCGTTTGCTCATCAATTCAATTGGTGATGCGCCGGCACGGGCGGCGCACCGTGAGGCGCTGGTTGTCTATTTCGAGGCGCATGTTGACAAGCTCGATGCCGATGCGAAGCGGCGGCTTTACACCAACCCCCTGCGCACGCTCGACACCAAGAATCCGGCAATGCAGTCGTTGGTTGATGGTGCGCCAAGGCTGGCCGACTTTCTGGGGCCAGCCGAACAGGCGCACTTCGAGGGCGTCAAGACACTGCTTGACGCCGCCGGTGTCGGCTATGAGGTCTCGCCACGGCTTGTGCGCGGCTTTGATTACTACAACCGCACCGTGTTTGAATGGATCGCAAAAGGCGCTGATTGGGAACTGACCATTGCCGGTGGAGGACGTTACGACGGTCTGATCGCCGAACTCGGTGGTAAATCCGCACTTCGAAGCCATGGGCGTG
>JANOEV010000122.1:0-3563 GCA_031413695.1 Burkholderiales bacterium | reverse complement strand
CACGGCTGGCCCTCCTTGAGGGCGCCGCGCCCGATGAACAGGAGGTAGCCCAGGGTCGCCCACGTGGCGTAGAGGTAGGCGAAGTGCAGCACCTTCCTGTCGAGGAAGGTGCGCCACGGCCGGTCGATGGTGTTGGCGAGGAAGAGGCCGGCGATGAGGAAGAAGTCCGGCATGCGGAACGGGCGCGCGAAGGCGACCAGGTGCCCCAGCCACCCGCCCGCCCCGCGGGCGTGCTCGACGTCCAGGGTGGCGTGCATCATCACCACCAGGAGGATGCAGATCCCCTTGGCGTAGTCGACCCACCCCACGCGCTCACGCCGGAGGGCGAGGCGGAGGCCGGGTGGCGGCTACAATCTCGCGCGTCCGCTTGATCAATTGTCGGTTGCCGACATTATCATTGCCGTCGAAGAACCGATTGACTCGCGTCAGTGTGAAGGCAAGGAAAATTGTCTGGGCGACGGTGGTGAACACCGGCGCTGCATGACCCATGATCTTTGGGAGAGCCTCAACGACAATGTCATTCAGTTTTTGTCCGGCGTAAAGTTGTCCGAGTTGGTGCAAAAGCAACGCACACAACCGGTGTTTGGTCCCGCCAGTTTGATGAAAATCCGTCCCGGTAACACCACCAAACGCAGACCCGCTGCCGATATCATCGTTGCTTAATGCGGTGGTGATGCCGGCGAAAATATCGTCGGGCAGATTCAGTAATACGCAACAGTGAAGACTATTCAGGAAAGTTCGCAAATGAAACAACCCATTTACCTCGATTACTCCGCAACCACGCCGGTCGACCCGCGCGTCGCGGCAAAAATGATCCCGTTTTTGACCGAATCATTCGGCAATCCCGCCTCGCGCAGCCACAGCTACGGCTGGACCGCGGAAGAAGCGGTCGATCAGGCGCGTATTGAAGTGGCGAAACTGGTTAATTGTGACGACAAGGAAATTGTCTGGACCTCCGGTGCGACCGAATCGATCAATCTGGCCGTCAAGGGCGCCGCGCAGTTCTACAAGACCCGTGGCAAACACATCATCACGCTCAAGACCGAGCACAAGGCGACACTCGACACCTTTCGCGAGTTGGAGCGGCAGGGGTTTGAGGCGACCTATCTCGACGTCAAGGAAAACGGTCTGGTCGATATGGATGTATTCAAGGCCGCGTTGCGTCCGGATACCATTCTGGTCTCGATCCTGTTTGTGAATAACGAGATTGGTGTGATCCAGCCGATCGCCGAAATTGGTGAAATCTGTCGTGCCGGTGTCGGTAACGGCGCAATCATTTTTCATGTCGACGCCGCACAGGCGACCGGCAAGGTGCCGATTGATTTGCAAGCGCTGAAAGTCGACCTGATGAGTTTTTGTGCACATAAAACTTACGGCCCGAAAGGTATCGGCGCCTTGTTTGTGCGGCGCAAGCCGCGTGTGCGTTTGGAAGCACAAATGCACGGCGGCGGGCACGAGCGCGGATTTCGCTCGGGCACACTGGCCACCCATCAAATTGTGGGCATGGGCGAGGCGTTCCGTCTGGCGCGGCTCGAAATGGCCGCCGAGGGTGAACGTATCCGCATGTTGCGCGACCGGTTGCTCAACGGCTTCAAGGGCATGGAGGAAGTCTATGTCAATGGTGATCTTGAGCAGCGCGTCCCGCATAATCTGAATGTGAGCTTTAATTTTGTCGAGGGCGAATCCCTCATCATGGGCATCAAGGAACTGGCGGTATCATCCGGCTCCGCGTGTACCTCGGCGTCACTCGAGCCGTCGTATGTGCTGCGGGCATTGGGGCGCAATGATGAGATGGCGCATTCCTCGATTCGTTTTTCAATCGGGCGCTATACGACCGAAGCCGATATCGACTTTGCGATCAACCTGATGAAGGAACGCATCGGCAAGCTGCGCGATATGTCGCCGCTGTGGGAAATGTACAAAGAAGGTATTGATGTGAGCAAGGTGCAGTGGGCTGCGCATTAATTCTGGCGACACCCCCGGCACTTGGCACGGCACTTTTTTAGGAGAAGCAACATGGCATACAGTACAAAAGTCATTGATCATTATGAAAATCCCCGCAACGTCGGCTCGTTCGGCAAGGACGAAGACGGTGTGGCAACCGGTATGGTGGGTGCGCCAGCGTGCGGCGACGTGATGAAGTTGCAGATCAAGGTCGGCCCCGACGGCATCATTCAGGACGCCAAATTCAAAACCTACGGCTGTGGCTCGGCAATTGCGTCGAGTTCACTGGTGACCGAATGGGTCAAAGGCAAAACCATCGACCAGGCGGCTGAAATCAAGAACACACAAATCGCCGAGGAACTCGCGTTGCCACCGGTTAAAATTCATTGCTCAATTTTGGCCGAAGACGCCATCAAGGCGGCGATTGCCGATTACCGTTCCAAACACGTTGAATCGCTGAAAGACGCGGCCGAATAATTTTCGAGGACTGACGATGTCGATCACACTGACAGAACGTGCCGCACAGCACGTGCAAAACTATCTTGCCAAGCGTGGCAAGGGAATCGGCTTGCGCTTCGGCGTACGCACCACAGGCTGTTCGGGCATGGCGTACAAACTCGAGTTTGTCGACGCGGCGAACGAGGAGGATCAGACGTTCGAATCCAACGGTGTGAAGGTTTTTGTCGACCCCAAAAGTCTGGTTTACATCGACGGTACCGAGCTTGATTTTGGTCGCGAGGGATTGAACGAGGGTTTCAAGTTCAACAACCCGAAAGAGAAGGATCAGTGCGGGTGTGGTGAATCGTTCAACGTCTAAATAACGTCCGCACACTTTTTGCGGCCGACTCAAGAAGGGTGCGTTGTTTGGCACCTTTTTTCATGCAATGAATCCCGACTTCACCAAAACTCATTTTGCCCTGTTCGGCCTGGTGCCATCGTTTGCCATTGATGCAAACGATCTTGACCGCGCGTATCGTGATGTACAGCGCGAGGTTCACCCCGATCGTTTTGCCAACGCGCCGGATGTTGAAAAGCGCCTGGCTGCGCAGTGGGCGACGCAGGCAAACGAAGCGTATCGCACCCTGAAGTCACCACTCGGTCGCGGGCGTTATCTGCTCAAGATCAATGGTATCGATACCGAGGAGGAGCGCAACACGGCAATGCCGCTGGCATTTCTCACACAGCAAATGGAATGGCGTGAGGCCGTCGTCGGGGCAAAAGCGGCAAATGATGTGCAGGCGCTGGACGGTTTGGCGAAACAAAAACATAACGACGAGCGAACACTGTTTGCATTGCTGGCGATCCAGCTCGCCGATCCGGTGACGATGATTGACGCGCGTGAAACCGTGCGCAAACTGCGTTTCCTTGAAAAGCTGGGCGAGGAAATTGATCTCGCCAGCGAAGCGCTTGAACAATAAGAAGGTAATTCAGGTACATGGCACTTCTGCAAATTTCCGAACCCGGTGAATCGACCGCCCCGCACCAGCATCGGCTGGCTGTCGGGATTGATCTGGGCACCACCAATTCGCTCATTGCCACGGTGAAAAGTGGTGCGGCCGAAGTATTGATCGGCCACGACGGCGATAAACTGGTGCCGTCGGTGGTGCGCTACTTTGAAG
>JANOEV010000121.1:0-5417 GCA_031413695.1 Burkholderiales bacterium | reverse complement strand
CGTTTACCTTCGCTGTGCATTTTCATGCTGCCGCGCGGCGAATTCATGGTCATATCCATCGTGTAGGCATCCTTGCCATTATGCGATACGCTACCTTCGCCGCTGGTACCGTCGGCGCAGCGCAGCTTCCACGAAACTTTGTTGCCCTGGGTCTTGGTCTCGACCGGTTCACACTTGCGCTCGCCGCGGTCCATCGCGCCACGTTGCTCGTTCCACTTGCGCTCACCGGGCTTGATGCAATGGGTCATGGTCATATTGCCCATTTTTGCCGCCATTTCAGGTGGCATGCCGGGAACATCCATCTTGCTGGTGATTTGCCACAACCCGGCCGGCATTTCCTTGACGTCAGCCAGCACTGCTGTTGATGCGCCGGTCAAGAGCAACACCATGACCAGACTACGAAGCCCTGATAGTTTCATTGCAATGCCCCTATGTATAAAATGGGAATGGTACGCTTGGTTGCACACAACAACAACCCCACCAATAACAACGATTCCCCGACAACCCGGGACAGGCATTGATATGCCCCACCTGCCCCAGATTTGATCGGTTCGACAGACTGCCGGGCGATACCACACCCGCGCGTTAAGGGAGAAAAAATGGAATTTATGTCACCCGAATTTGTCC
This sequence comes from Burkholderiales bacterium, assembly GCA_031413695.1. Lineage (GTDB taxonomy): Bacteria > Pseudomonadota > Gammaproteobacteria > Burkholderiales > Usitatibacteraceae > UKL13-2. The sequence continues at coordinate 4,790 of JANOEV010000121.1, read as the reverse complement.
AGGCGCTGATTGCCATCATCCTGATTGATTTGGTGCTCGCCGGTGACAATGCCATTGTCATCGGCCTTGCCGCACGCAAGCTGCCGCCCGACCTGCAGAAAAAGGCGGTGTTCTGGGGCGCCATCGGCGCGGTTGTCGTCCGCTGTGTATTGACCATGGGCGTGGTCTGGCTGCTGAAGATCCCGGGATTCCTGCTTGCCGGCGGGGTCGCGTTGATCTGGATCGCCTACCAATTGGTTGCCGACGACGGCGAAGGTGAACACAACATTGCCAGCGGCACAACCTTCCGTCAGGCGATTCAAACCATTGTTGTTGCCGACACCATCATGGGGGTGGACAATGTGCTCGCAGTGGCCGGCGCGGCGCACGGCAGCTTTTTGCTGGTCATCATCGGCCTCTTGGTCAGCATCCCGATTGTGATGTGGGGATCAACACTGATTCTGAAATGGGTGGAACGCTTCCCGATCATCATCGTGCTTGGTGCGGGTGTGCTGGGCTGGACCTCCGCCAAGATGATTGTTTCGGAGCCGATGATCGCCAAATTCTTTGCCGAACATCATGAATGGCGCATCACGTTGTACGTTTTTTGCATCGGCATCATCATGGTCGTGCCGTTGTTGCGACGTTTACAGGGCCGGATTTCGGCGACCCCGGTTTGTTTTGCCTTTACCATTGTCTGGCTGAGCGTGTTCTACTACATCGAAGAACTTACCGCCAAAAAGTATTTTCCAGACGGCAATGTCCCGATCGCAATGGACTTGATTGATCTGGTGATGTGGGTCGGCTGGATCCCGTTTGTGGTGATGCTAAGCCGCTCATTGGCAAAGCCGGCTGCAACACCTGCCGCCAGCTGATTTGACGTCCTGAAGGCCGCGCGCGATCAGTCGTTGTGGTTGATTGCGCGGGCGCGGAAGCCGACCGATTCGAGCTTGCCGACAATCTCATCGATATGTGCGGCATTACGCGTCTTGAGAACAAACTCGACCTCGGCACTTTGCACCGGCAGGTTGGTAAACGCACGCTGGTGATGAACCTCTTCAATATTGGCGTTTGACTCGGCAATCAGATTGGTGATTTTGGCGAGCGCGCCGGGCAGGTCGCGCAACTCAACCTTGATGCGCGCCAGCCGGCCGGAGCGAACCATGCCGCGCTGAATAATTTCCGCCAGCATCAGGGGATCAATATTGCCGCCGCACAATACCAACCCCACGCGGCGTCCGGCGAAGCGATCACGATGCCGCATCAACGCCGCAAGCGACACCGCACCCGCGCCTTCGACCACCGTCTTTTCGATTTCAAGCAACATGACAATCGCCTCTTCGATGTCGCCCTCATCGACCAGCACAATGTCGCTGACGAATTTCTCAACAATCGCCCGCGTCAAGACGCCCGGCTCCCTGACCGCAATACCCTCGGCAATGGTCGATGGTCCAAAGTTTGCCGCGGCACCATTAATGGCCGCATACATCGAGGGGAAACGCATGGTCTCGACACCGACGATATCGATATCCGGCCGCAATGCCTTGGCGGCAACGGCAATGCCGGAAATCAAACCGCCGCCGCCGATGGCAATGGCCAGCGTATCAAGATCCGGTTGCTGCGCCAGCATTTCAAGCGCAATGGTGCCCTGTCCGGCAATGACTTTTTCATCATCATACGGATGCACAAACACCAGCGCGCGCTCGGCTGACAATTTAAAGGCGTGCGCCTTTGCTTCGTCAAAATCTTCACCAAACAACACCACGTCGGCACCATGACGGCGTGTCATCTCAACTTTTACGTTCGGTGTGAATCTTGGCATGACAATCACGCTCGGAATACCCAGCCGGGTTGCGTGATAGGCGACCCCTTGCGCGTGATTGCCGGCACTGGCCGCAATCACACCGCCTTTTTTCTGCGCCGCGTTCAACGACGCCAGCTTGTTGAGCGCACCTCGCTCTTTAAAGCTCGCGGTAAATTGATGGTTCTCAAACTTGAGGTAGACCTCGGCGCCGGTAATGTCCGACAACGTGCGCGAATGCATACACGGCGAATTAACCACGTGACCCGCCAACACCTCCGCAGCAGCCTCAATATCCTTTAACTGAATCATCGGGTCAAATCCTCGTCAAAAAATAACTGCCGCACTCAGCGCGGTTTGCGCCCGTCGACATGCAGAAATTTGTAATCAACTTCCGGCACCTTGCCCGATACCAGATCGGCCAGCGCCCTACCCGACCCCGGCCCCTCGGTCCAACCGAGCGTACCGTGGCCGGTGTTGAGAAACAAATTGCCATATTGCGCACGGCCGATAATCGGCCGGTTCGACGGCGTCGAAGGACGCAGGCCGGTCCAATATTGTGGATGGTCGTAATCCGCCGCATGCGGAAACAACTCTCGCGCACGCTTGATCAGCGCCTCACAACGAATCATGTTGATGTCGGTGCTGTAGCCGGCCATTTCAGCGGTGCCGGCAATCCGCAGCCGGTCACCAATACGCGTGAAGACAATTTTCATCGCCTCGTCGGTCAGGCTGACGTGCGGTGCACCATCAAACCCCTGCGTCGACAGCGTCGCCGAATAACCCTTGGCCGGATAGACCGGAATCGAGATGCCGATGGTGCGCAGCATCAGCGTGCTGAACGACCCGAGGCAAACCACATACGCATCCGCCGACATGGCGTCGTAGGTGACGGTGTCTTTTTGCTTGACCACCACGCTGGAAATACGATTGCCGTCGGTCCGGATCGCCTCGATGGTGGTGTCGTAAAGAAATGTCACGCCGGCGGCTTCACATAACCCCGCCAGATTTTGGGTGAATTTGAACGCGTCACCGGATTCGTCAGTCTCGGCGTAACTGGCACCTTTGAGCATGCCACCCAAACTCGCCAGCGCCGGCTCGATACGCCGCGCTTCGTCCGGCGAAACCACCCGCCGGTCGATACCAAATTTTGACAACAATGCACACGCGTCCGCCGCCCCGGCGTAATCGGCGTCTTCGGTATAGAACTGCAAAATGCCGCGGGTGGCATGATCGTATTCAATACCGGTCTCGGCGCGCAGCGCCTGCAACGATTCACGGCTATAGAGGCCGAGGTTGACCATTTGCTGGATGTTAAAGCGATATCGCGATGGCATGCACTCGACCAGAAATTCGAGCCCCCAGGTCAATTGATGCCAGTCGAGTTGCGGCCTGAACAGCAACGGCGCATCTTCCTTGAACAACCACTTCAATACCTTGAGCGGCGCGGATGGCGCCGCCCACGGCTCGGACTGTGAAACCGACACCTGGGCACCATTGGCGAAACTGGTTTCGAGGCCGGCGGCGCGTTGGCGGTCAATCACGACCACCTCATGCCCCAACTTGCCCAGATACCATGCCGACGAAATGCCGATCACACCGGCACCCAGAACAATGACTTTCACCCGCGCCTCCAAGGATTATTCCGGCAACACTGCAATTGCACCGGGTGGCGCGCAGTCGATGGGAATACGCTACTATAATCAAAATTACCGTAAAACAGACTCTGCACACCCGTGCCGGGTCTTAAACGCTGCCAAAACCTGGACACATCAACAATACCCGGTCATGAGCTCGGCACTCAATACATTCGTTCAAGCCGCGTCAACATTTGACCCATCCGACAGTCTGCGACCGTTCACGGTTGACGGCGTGTTGGCGGGTTGGATGAAAAAATCGTTTGTTGAACGATTAAACGATTGGCCGGAATACTTCGCCATCCGCCCGCGCGGTGTCGGCATGATTGGCGATTTCGAATCTGCGGAACATCGCAGCGTGGCCCTTGCCGAGGTGGTCGAGTCTCTCGCCACACAAGACGTGATTCGCGGCTGGCGCGGTGAACTGGTCACGGTGGCGGAGTCATTTTATTCACCCGCCCTGTTTCATATCGAACGCGCTGCATCCCCCTATTTTGGACTCACCGTGTACGCGTCACACCTCAACGGCTTGACGGCACGCAACGGGCAGCCTTATATGTGGCTGGCGCGGCGCGCTGAATCCAAATATGTTGAACCCGGCAAACGCGACAATCTGGCGGCCGGGCGCATCACACGCGGTTTCTCACCGCTGCAGACCCTCGCCAAGGAAAGTCTGGAGGAGGCAGGCATTGATGCTGCGCTGGCCGGCATGGCGCGTGCGGCGGGCGCGGTGCGTTGCAAACGCGAGACCGAGGAAGGGCTGCATAACGAAGTCATTTATGTCCACGACATTATTTTGCCGGAGTCATTTGCACCGGTTAACCAGGACGGTGAAGTGGCATCGTTTGATTGTGTGCCGATCACGGATTTGCTTGCCATGCTCGAGAATCCGTCACAGTTCACCGTCGACGCGGCACTGGTGATCGTTGATTGCCTGCTCAGACGCGGCTATCTGCATTCGGATCGGGCCGACTATCTCGATTTGATTCACGCGCTAAGGCCCTGACGCTTGGATCCGGTTGTCCTGTTTTTTCTGCTGGGTGTTGTCGCCCGTCTTGCAAAAAGTGACCTGCGTCTGCCGGAAGCGCTCTACGAGACGTTGTCGATTTATTTGCTGTTGGCGATCGGACTCAAAGGCGGCGTGGAATTGGCCAAACACCCGATAGCGACCATCGCCCCGCAGGCGGTTGCGGTGGTCGCCATGGGCCTGGTATTGCCGTTGCTGGCCTACCCGATCCTGCGGCTCCCAGCTATGCACAAACTGGAGAATTCAAGCATCGGAGTATTTAAACCAGTAGAAACTGATACGGCTGCCTTCGGCCCGAGGCATTGCCGTAACTGACCATCAGTCCGAGCGGCTCGAGACAGTCAAG
>JANOEV010000120.1:0-4920 GCA_031413695.1 Burkholderiales bacterium | reverse complement strand
GGCAGCGACGGTATCCAGTGTTTGCAATTGCGAGCCGACCCACAACTCGCACTTGTCGCCGGTAATCGAGGCGGTGCAGCTCAACGGCTCCATGGCTGAATGCGAGAGATAGGGCATCTCGAACTCGGCGACCAATGTTTTCGCCGCGCCCTTGAGTGCATCGGGATTGCCTTTTTTCGCCACCAGCCCCGGCATTTTGGCGGTTTCACGATAGCTCTTTGAAAGCGCACCCGAGTCTGCTTTGCTGCCGGGTTCAAGGTCCCATTCAATCTGCAACGCGTCACGGCCTATCTTGGCCGCCCAGAACGATTTGGCAACCACCGCCACGCCACTATCGAGTTGCACGACGTGTGTGACGCCGGGGATACCGTTGACCTTTGATGCATCAAATTTCTTGACCCGCGCACCAAAAATTGGTGCCCGCGCGACCACCGCGGTATGCAGGTTGGGAATCTGTTTGGCGGTCATGTCGATGCCGAATCTGGCCGTGCCGTTGACCTTTGCCGGCGCGTCAATGCGACGCGTGGCCTTGCCAATGATGGTGAAATCCTTTGCCGGTTGAAACACAATCTTGTCTGGTGCGGGCAGTTTGGCCGCGTCATCGGCCAGCTCACCGTAGTTTGCTTTTTGCCCGGCAGGCCCGATGACGGCACCATTGACGGCACGACATTTGGCGGCGCTGACTTTCCACCGATTTGCCGCCGCGCTCACCAGCATCATGCGCGCCATGGCGCCCACCGACCGCAGTTGGTCCCACGAGTTGCTCACCGACGACGAGCCGCCGGTGATCTGCATGCCAAATCCAGTGTGTGCATAAACCGGTGCGGCCGGCGCCAATTCGGCGCGTACCTTGCTCCAGTCACATTCGAGTTCTTCGGCCACCAGCATCGGCAGCGACGTCATCACGCCCTGGCCAAATTCCAGATGTTTAACCTGAACCGTTACCGAACCGTCGCGCGCCACCCGCAAAAAAGCATTTGGCTGGTTCAGGTTTGGCGCCTGCGGTGCCTGTGCCAATGCCAGCTTGCTGCCAATTGAAAGATTAAAACCAATAACGAGTCCACCGCTGGTGGCCGCGCCGGCTTTCAGAAAATCCCGACGAGACGGCTTGCGTACTTTTGATGTTGCAAATAATTTTTCCATCATCCGCCCCTATGCCTTCGCTGGTTTTTTTACGGCTGCCGGTGCCGGTTTGGCACCTGCGCCCGACTTGCCCGCCGCCGCTTTGCCGCCTGCAGCCACCTTGATGGCGGCGCGTACACGGTTGTAGGTTCCGCAACGACAAACATTGCCGCTCATTGCCGCATCAATATCGGCGTCGCTCGGCGCCTTGTTTTTGGTCAGCAACGCCGTCGCCGACATGATCTGGCCGGACTGGCAATAGCCGCACTGCACGACGTCTTCGGACAGCCACGCGTTCTGGACCTTTTTACCGATCGGCGATTTTCCAACCACTTCAATCGTTGTCACGCGCTTGCCCTCGATAGCCGATATTGGCGTCGAGCACGATCGCATCGGCTCACCGTTGACGTGAACAGTGCACGCGCCGCATAGCGCCATACCGCAGCCGAACTTGGTGCCGGTCAATTGCAGGTTATCGCGTAAAAACCAGAGCAGCGGCGTTGACGGATCAACATTGGTTGAGATACGTTCGCCGTTGACGGTAAAAATAGCCATAAAAACTCCGTATAAAAAGCGTGCTGCCACAGGATAGCGGCGGCGAAATGAAACTGGAGAAATTCTACGCCAGAAACCGCCTGATTTCGGGTCGATTGCCAGCCGTCCGGCAAGGAAATACAAAATTGCGACGGGTGCGTGCAAAAATCCATACACTCATGTATTGTGCAATGGGATCCACTGCGATACTACGGTCAAAACAAAATACAAATGCCCGATGACATGATTTTGTCCGGGCGCAAAAACTGATGAGTCCAAAACCCGCCAAAGCCAAAATACACGCCAGAGTCGCCGAAACCACGCAGCTCGACAAGGTCGCGTGGCTGAAAGCGGCGGCCGTTGCCATTGCCGAAGACGGCTTTACAGGTATTCGTGTTTTGCCCCTGTCGAAGCGTCTGGGTGTGACAAGGGGCAGCTTTTATTGGCACTTTGCCGATCATCCCGCGTTTGTCGCGGCGTTTATCGAATATTGGCGCGACCAACAGTTGCGCTGGGTCGAAGCCTATCAACACACGGCAGGCGATCCAGTCGACGCATATGCACACATACTCGATGCCGTTTTGACGGACAGCGGGCCGGAACTAAAACGCCTGAAGGTTGAATTTGCGCTGCGCGGCTTTGCGAGGCGGGATAGTTTTGCGGCAAATGCGGTTGCCGCGGTTGATCGTGCGCGGACCGACCTGTTCATTCCAATTGTGCGGGATATCGCCGGTTCGGCCGCCGAGGCGGAATCGTTCGCCCATTTGCTGTTGATCCAACTGTCAGGCGCGCAACACGCAATGGCCGGGCCAAATTGCGACGCGGCGATACTCACGGGTGTCAAACAGGCGATGCTCAAATCACTGGCCGCACTGTGTTCCACGCAGTCAAAAACCACGCCGGCCAAAATGGCCGCCCGAAAAAAATGAACACCATTCTCGTCACCGGCGCCGCCGGCTACATCGGCTCACACACCTGCCTGGTGTTGCTACAACGCGGTTTTGATATCGTGGCAATCGACAATTTTTGCAACAGCGCGATTGAATCATTGGCACGTGTGCAAAAACTCGCCAACAAGTCATTAACCGTGGTGGATGGCGACGTGCGTGATGGCGCATGTCTGGCGCAACTTTTTTCCCACCACGCCATTGATGCGGTCATCCACTTCGCCGGCCTGAAAGCGGTCGGCGAGTCGGTCCGTGAGCCGATTCGTTATTACAACAACAATGTTGTCGGCACCATCCGGTTGATTGAGGCAATGTCACGCGCCGGGGTCACCCGATTTATTTTCAGCTCCTCTGCCACCGTTTACGCCGCGTCGGGCAAACCGCAGTTTTTTGAGTCGTCCGCCATCGGACCGTCAAGCCCGTACGGCGCAAGCAAATTGATGGCCGAGCAAATCCTGACCGACTTCTGCGCCGCCAATCCCGCTTGGAAAGTTGCGTTGCTACGTTACTTCAATCCGGTTGGCGCCCATGAGAGCGGGCAGCTTGGTGAGGATCCGACCGGCATCCCGAATAATTTGATGCCTTACATTTCGCAGGTTGCCGTTGGCAAACTGGCCGTGTTGTCCGTTTTTGGCGGCGATTACCCCACGCCTGACGGCACCGGCATTCGTGACTATATTCACGTCATGGATCTGGCCGAAGGTCACCTCGCCGCGCTGAATGCGTTGGCCGAATTGCCTGGCGGCGCAACACCGATCAATCTGGGGTCGGGCCGCGGCCACAGCGTGCTTGAGGTGATTGCCGCGTTCGAAGCGGCGTCGGGCAAGTCAATCCCATATCGTGTTGTTGAACGCCGGGCGGGCGATATTTCCGACTATTTTGCCGACGCTGCGCTGGCGGCACGGTTGTTGCGCTGGCACACATCGCGAAGCCTGCAGGATATGTGCCGTGATGCATGGAATTGGCAGCAGAAAAATCCGGCCGGCTTCAGTAAATCTTCAAACTGACTTGTGCCAAACCGTTTGGGCTGGTGTTTGACAAAAATCGTCGTCACGCCGCCAGCAATTCACCCAACCGTCCACGATGATAGTGCGCATCACCAAAGGTCATGTCAATCGCCGTCAGGCGCTTGAAATAATGGCTGATCGGTAATTCATCGGTTACCCCCATGCCACCATGCAGCTGTACCGCCTGCTGGCCAACCAAGCGCGCCGACTGCCCGACCAGTGACTTGGCCGCCGACAGCACGCGTCGACGCTCGCCAAGGTCGGGTGAATCAACCTTCAGTGCCGCCAACATGGTGATGGATCGCGCCTGTTCGGTGGCGATAAACATGTCGACCATACGATGTTGCAACGTCTGAAACGTGCCGATGGCCACACCAAATTGTTTACGGCTTTTCAGATATTCAAGCGTTTGTTCACCCAACGCCTCCATCGCCCCGACCGCCTCGGCGCACAATGCGGCAATGCCAAAACCAAGCGCCCGCTCGATGATTGGGTACGCGCCACCCTCCCCGCCAATCAACGCGCCCGCTGAAACGCGCACGTCCTTGAGCGTGACCTCGGCGGCACGCATGCCGTCGTTGGTTGCATACCCGCGCACACCGAGGCCGGCGCTGCCTTTGTCGACGACAAACAATGAAATGCCATTTTCGCCACCGACCGCACCGCTGGTGCGCGCCGACACAATCAGCCTATCGGCGACATCACCGTGCAGCACCACGGCTTTTGCACCGTTTAATACATATTCGTCACCATCACGTCGTGTGGTGGTGGCAACGTGACTGCTTTGATAGCGCCCCGCCCGCTCGTGCACCGCCAACGCCATGGTTTTGTCCCCGGCAACAAGCGCCGACAACATGTCTGCACCACCGGCATGGTCGCGCAAGACATTGCCGCACAACACCACCGTGGCGAGATATGGTTCCACCACCAGCGAACGGCCGAAACACGTCATCACAATCATCGTATCTTCCGCCGCGCAGCCGCTGCCACCCAAATTGGTTGTGGTGCCCATGCCGCCTGCGGACTCGGGAATGCCGATACCGAGCAAGCCAAATTCGGCGAATTCCCGCCAATGGGTCGTTGAAAATCCATCAGCGGATTGAAGCTGTCGGCGACGCGCATCAAACGTGTAGTTTTTATCGAGATAACGTCGCAGCGAATCGTTGAGTTGCTGCTGCTCCGGATTCAGTGAAAATTCCATTTCCGCCTCTGCCTGATTTCTAAAGACCCAGCACGTGCTGGGCGACAATGTTTTTTTGAATTTCGTTGGAGCCACCAAAGATGCTGAGCTTGCGCATATTGAAGTAGTC
>JANOEV010000119.1:0-6580 GCA_031413695.1 Burkholderiales bacterium | reverse complement strand
TTCTGCTATCGGATTTCTGACCTCAGCATTCTGCGATCAGCTTCAGCTTTCAGCATCCTAGTTCCATCGCTTTAAACCTAGCGGAGGGCACAGGAAGAAGGACAAGAGCAGACCAGCGCCATTTCTTTCAAATAGCCATGGGGAGCCTTCGAGAATGTCAAAGTGTCCTTGACTTAGCAGTTCCTACCGAAGATCCGCTATGGCTTACCGCCGATGCTCTTGGAGCTCACATCTATAAACTGCTCAAGGCCTACGATTAGGAGCATCAGGATAAAAGGGCGCGAAAGTGCCGCGCGCGCGCGGGCCGGATCAACCCGCGAGCCAGTCGTATTGTACGGAAAACGAAACTTCGTATCTGTGTTGCCCCATTCCAATTGTGTGTACCAGCCCGGGTTGGCGGCGATGATTGGATTTGCGCGGTGTTGCGGATAAAACAAATGCAGGCGGTGTACAAACTGACCGCCGGCAGAATGTCCGAACAGGCGATAACTCTTGGCTTTCAAGCCATAACGCGACACTAACTCGTCGAATAAATGCTCAGGTACGGCAAAGGCCCATTTTTCCGGGTCGGCTTCAACCGTTGAACGGCCAAGGCTATAGTCATCGTCGTTCGGAAAATACTGCCGTTTGAACTCCGGCGCGATCACGATGAATTTACCCTCGCCCGCCGGTTTACCGCCGGGATTGACACCGCCAGCAAAAGGAATCCAATGGTCGAGATACGTTTCGGCATTACGTTGCACGCCGTGCATCACAAATTGCAATGGACAGTTCCGGTCACATCCAGCCGGCACGTACATCCAAACCGTCACCGGCCGCGTGGCATCACCTTTTTTGTCGACAAATTCAAACTGTGATTTTCCCGCTGGCAACAGGGACGTTCCAACATTTGTCTGTCCAGCCGCAAACAGCGGCGCCGCCAAAATCAGTCCGCCGATCAGCGCTTGAAGACTCATTTGTAATCCAGCCCCATTGCGCCTCGAACATCACGCATGGTCTCTTCAGCCGCCTCGCGTGCCTTGTCACAGCCATCGGCGAGGATATTCTTGATGAGCATTGGATCGTCCTCAAACGGGGCGGCGCGTTCACGCATCGGCCTAAGTTCATGCACGATAGCGTCGATCACGGGCTGTTTGCAATCGAGGCAGCCGATTCCCGCTGTTTTACAACCCTCCACGACCCATTTTTTTGTTTCGTCGTTCGAATACACCTGATGTAGTTCCCAAACCGGGCATTTTTCCGGGTCGCCCGGGTCGGTACGCCGCACCCTTGCAGGGTCGGTGGGCATCTTGCGAACTTTCTCCGTCACCGCTTTTTCGTCATCGCGGATATCGATGGTGTTGCCATAACTCTTGGACATCTTCTGCCCGTCCAGCCCGACCATTTTCGACACGGGGGTGAGCAGCGCCTCCGGCTCTGGCAGTATTACCTTGCCGCCCCCTTCAAGAAAACCGAACAAGCGTTCGCGGTCGCCCATTGACAGATTCTGCACCTCACCCAGCAGTTCACGCGCCTCCAACAAGGCCTGCTCGTTGCCCTCCTGCTGGAACTGTGTTCGCAGCTGCGTGTAAAGCTTCGCCTTTTTCGAGCCCAGTTTTTTGATTGCGGCTTCGGCTTTTTCCTCGAAACCCTTTTCACGGCCAAACAGATGATTAAAGCGGCGTGCGATTTCACGGGTCAATTCGATATGCGATACCTGATCCTCGCCCACCGGCACATGATTGGCGCGGTAAATGAGAATATCGGCCGCCTGCATGAGGGGGTAACCAAGAAAACCGTAGGTGGTCAGATCGCGGCCGAAATGACTCTGTTTCTCCACCTGATCTTTGTAGGTTGGCACCCGCTCAAGCCAGGATATCGGCGTAAAAAATGACATCAGCACGGTCAACTCGGCGTGCTGCGGCACACGCGACTGAACAAACATCGTCGCCTGTGACGGGTCGATGCCAGCGGCAATCCAATCAATGACGGTATCGTGGGTGTATTGCTCAATCACCTCGGGGGATTCGTAATGCGTCGTCAGCGCATGCCAATCGGCTACGAAGAAAAAACACGGGAATTCATTTTGCAGCTTCGCCCAATTTTTGAGCGCGCCGTGGTAATGGCCAAGATGCAGGCGGCCGGTCGGGCGCATGCCGGATAACACTCGATCAGGAAACATATGCGGGTAGAAAACCCAGGTTAGGTTGGTGTTTGGACTTCAATTGGTGTGTCAATGGGCAATGCTGTTGGTAACGCGGCTGGGGTATTTGCAGTCTGACGTCAAATTACGGTCAACCCTCTCACGGGGCTGATTCCCAAAAACCAGTGGGACGTTTGTCCAAACAAAAACTAATTCGCGATTTTCTCAACACCGGGAGGCGGATTGGCGAACACTGCTGCTTGGCTACTCTCACTATTTTGAACTATTTCAAGCCAATAAGCGAGTATACCGCGTTCATCGAAAATTCAACCAGTGGGCCGAGAAAAATGCCGACAACACCGGTCAGTATCAGGGCAACCAATATCAACATGCCGTAGGGTTCAAGTTTCGAAAACGCATATGCAGCCCGGTTTGGCAGGATTCCGGCCAGAATCCGTCCGCCGTCAAGTGGTAGCAGCGGAAAAAGGTTGAATACCATCAGCAACGCATTGACAAAAATACCCGCCTTTGCCACCAGCACGACAAACATTGTCGGCATTGGCAGGGGAAACATCAAGGCAACCTTTCCGATGACCGCCCAACCAATCATCATCGCCAAATTCGCGCCGGGGCCCGCCGCCGCAACCCAAATCATGTCACGCTTTGGATTGCGCAATGCACCAAAATTGACTGGCACCGGCTTTGCGCCGCCAAAGACAAATGTGAACGACGACAAAATCAAAATCGCGATTGGCATGGCGATCGTCCAAACCGGATCGATGTGCTTGATCGGGTTCAAGGTCATCCGGCCTAGCATGAATGCTGTATTGTCACCGAAGTACTTTGCGGCATAGGCATGCGCGGCTTCGTGCACAGTGATGGCAAACAACAGCGGAATGGCATAAATGGTGACATTTTGGATAATATTTTCCATCGATTTGCGTATTACATTCCCCGTTAGTTTTAAAAGCCAAAACCGGACACGTCGCCTTTTCCTTGCCTGACCAACACCGGTTCGTCGGCAGACAGGTCGATAATCGTTGTTGGCGATATTCCACACGCGCCGCCGTCCAAAATAACATCCAGTTCGTGCTCAAGCGCGTCGCGAATTTCATTGGCATCGTTCAGCGGCTGGTCTTTGCCGGGCAAAATCAATGTCGACGACAATATCGGCTCATTGAGTTCGCCCAACAATGCCGTTGCCACAACGTGTTCTGGAACGCGTACACCAATTGTTGCCCGCTTATGGTGCGCCAGACGTCTCGGCAGTTCGCGGGTTGCCTTTAAGATAAAGGTATATGGCCCCGGCGTGTGCATTTTCAACAGGCGATATTGTGCGTTATCCACTTTTGCAAAAGTGCCGATCTCGGACAAATCACGACAAACTAATGTGAAATGGTGCCGCTCGTCAACATCGCGAACACGGCGAATTCGTTCCATTGCGGCCTTGTCGCCGATGTGGCAGCCAAGGGCATAACACGAATCCGTGGGATAGGCGATCAGGCCACCCTGGCGAACGATTTCAACTGCACGCTTGATCAAGCGGGCTTCTGGATTAAGGGGGTGCAGTTTGAAGAACTGACTCATTGCTAGTCAGAGCCTAATCAAGCAATTGCCAAACCGGCCGCAAATCACGGTCGATGGCGTTGAGTCTGGGGAGCGTGCCCGGCTGCGCAGATGAATCATCAAAGCCGTGAAAATCAGCACCGCGGGACGCATAAAGATCATAAGCCTTGCAGTGCGCGGCGAACGACGCATATTCAGCGGGGGCGTGGCTGCCTGTGACCACTTCAATCGACTTGCCCCCAAGCTGTTTAAACTCCCGAAACAACGTGCCGAGCCGGTTTTTGTCCAAGCCATAGCGGCCCGGATGGGCGATAACGGCAACACCACCCGCCAATTGAATCCATGACAACGCATCGTTGAGATTCGCCCAATGGTGGGGGACATATCCCGGATTTCCGGGGGTCAAGAAGCGTTTAAAAACGCTGCCTACATCCTTGACAATCCCGCGCGCAACCAAGGCGCGGGCAAAATGTGTGCGGCCCAGCATTTCCTTGTTCTCGGCAAGCGCATAGGCCTCCGGGAATATATCTGGGATCCCGGCCTCGACCAATTGGCGTGCGATGGATTTCCCGCGTATGATTCGACCGCCGCGGACGCTGGCCAGCCCATCAAGCAATACTGGATTGGTTGGATCAATGCCAAGGCCGACAATGTGAATCGTGATTGGTAGCGAATCAACGTCGGCCTGCGCCACCCAAGAAACCGAAATTTCCACCCCGGCGATAAAGCGCAAGCCTGCAGCGGTGGCGGCTTGTGAAGCCGCATCAACATTCATTACCGTGTCATGGTCCGTAAGGGCCAACGCATCACAGCCATTTTTTACCGCCAATGCTACCAGCGCACCTGCCGAAAGCATTCCATCTGAGGCGGTCGTGTGGTTATGCAAATCAAAATTTAGGGCGTTCACGTAAAACCTTTGCGGCGATCAATGATCAGAAAACAGGTATTGCAGGCGTTTCACGCGAAATTCGCAAAATAGCCAAAAATTCACAAAAAACCCAAAAAATTCAGAAGGTACCCGATATTGTATGGCCGAAATTAAACCAATTCACTTTGCCCTCAAAGGGACCACTGTCATCGATTCAGCCGAAATTGCGGCGTCCGAAGAGATGAAAGCGCAATTTGCGGCGCTCGCTACGCTGATGCTGAGCAACAATCCACCGGCAGGCGCGGTCGACTCGATCAACGCTGTGAGCGCGTTTTTGGATGCCGCGGTGCTGCTTGACGGGACCTACGGGGAGGATTGCCCGATTCCGGTCGAGGACGCGGCTGGTGCGGCCAATGATTCATTGCGGGCGGTGCTGGATCTGCAGCTTCAGAAAAACCACCTGATGCTGGCGAACCGGCACTCACAGCCGGTTGCAACATTGGATGCGATTGCCATCGGAATCGGGCTTTGGTGTATGCGACACCAGCTCGACATTCAGGCGCCAGAACCGATCGTAAACGCATTGGCCAGACGATCGAATGAGGCTACCAGCAAGCAGGAAACGGCGGCAACCTACGCCCTCATGCAAGGCTTCATCATCAACCTCTCACCGTCCCTCAATGGTGACCTTGAGCGATCCAACCCGGAAAGGCCATGGCGGCTGTTGAACGTAAATTTTGCGATCACCGCAATTCGAACCGGCGACGTGGCAATGATGCGGTACGCCTTCGACCGTCTAAACAACGCGTTGCCAGACGAACGATCAGGTTTTTACGCCGAGGCTTTCGCCATTGCCAGCCGACCGGACTTTCCAGTCGAAATTCGCAGCCTGATTGAGCAAGAACTCCGCCAAACAACCAAATTCCATTGACCGGAGGGCGAAAAGTGACAAGACGTGAGATAATTTCGAGTTAATAATTTTGTTCGGAATTGCCATACGGCACCAACCACATTGCATGAAGCTCCTTTTCGACTTTTTTCCGGTTCTGCTGTTTTTTGCGGCCTTCAAGATGTTCGACATTTATGTCGCGACAGCGGTTGCCATCGTCGCATCGGTCGCACAGGTTGGTTACCTGAAACTGGCAAAGAAGAAAGTTGAGCCCATGATGTGGCTCGGCTTGGGCATCATCATTGTTGCAGGTGGCGCCACAATTATTTTCAAGAACGAGATGTTCATCAAATGGAAGCCAACCATCTTGTTTACGGCTATGGCCGTTGCGATCGGCGTGACGCAATTTTGGTTTAAGAAGAATCCGGTTTCGTTTATTTTTAACAATACCATCCAGGCACCAGATGCGGTATGGCGGAAACTGTCGATTTCATGGATTGTGTTCCTGCTTTCGGTTGCACTTCTCAACATTTGGTTTGCCTATTACACGTCTACGGATGTCTGGGTTTTATTCAAGACATTCGGCGACATGGGCCTGTTTTTCATTTTTATCATCGCGCAGATTTTTTGGTTGATGCCATATTTACCGGACGATGACGAAAAACCAACGACGGTGCCGGCCGCCGACCGGCCATTGAAAGCCGTCAAATAATGCTTTACGCAATCATATGTGAGGAACTACCGGGGGCGCTGGAACGCCGGTTGGCAAACCGCCCTTCGCACGTTGAACGTCTAAAAGCGCTGCAAGCGGAAGGTCGTCTGATTCTGGCAGGTCCACATCCGGCGATTGACGCCGAAGATCCCGGGATGGCCGGGTTTACCGGATCGCTCATTGTTGCAGAGTTTGTTTCACGTGAGGCTGCGATCAGCTGGGCCACCGAAGATCCATATTGCAAGGCCAATGTTTTTTCACGCGTCACCGTCAAACCGTTCAGGAAGGTATTGCCAGCGTAGTTCGACCGGCAGAGATTATGCAAACTGTACGTGAGCAAATTCTGACACGCCTTTCCGCCCTCAATCCAACCATGCTGGAAGTGATTGACGACTCGGCATCCCACGCCGGCCACAGCGGCGC
>JANOEV010000118.1:0-8268 GCA_031413695.1 Burkholderiales bacterium | reverse complement strand
CACGATGGTCGGTGCCGGTAAAGCCGAAGGTGCAATGGATGCCGGTAACATGCTCAAGCCCGCACTGGCACGTGGTGAGCTGCATTGCATCGGTGCGACCACGCTTGACGAATATCGCAAGTACGTCGAGAAAGACGCGGCCCTTGAGCGGCGTTTCCAAAAAGTGCTGGTGGATGAGCCGAGCGTCGAATCAACCATCGCCATCCTGCGCGGACTCAAAGAAAAATACGAAGTCCACCATGGCATTGAGATCACCGACCCGGCCATCGTCGCCGCTGCCGAACTGTCACACCGTTACATTACCGACCGCTTCCTGCCTGACAAGGCTATCGACTTGATCGATGAAGCCGCGTCACGCGTCAAGATGGAGATTGATTCCAAACCCGAGGTGATGGACAAACTCGACCGTCGTTTGATCCAGTTGAAGATCGAACGCGAAGCGGTTCGCAAGGAAAAAGATGAGGCGTCGAAAAAACGCATGTCGCTGATCGAGGATGAAATCCGCCGGCTCGACAAGGAATACTCGGATCTTGAGGAAGTCTGGAAGGCCGAAAAGGCGCAGGTGCAGGGTACCGCGCATATCAAAGAGGAAATCGAAAAGATTCGTGCCCAAATCGGCGATTTGCAGCGCAAGGGTCAGTTCGACAAATTGGCCGAGTTGCAATACGGCAAGTTGCCGGCGCTTGAAAAACAAATGAAGCAGGCGGAGAAGGGCGAAGCAAAAAACGCCAAGGCCAAACTGCTGCGGACCCAGGTCGGTGCAGAAGAAATCGCCGAGGTGGTTTCGCGTGCCACCGGCATCCCTGTTTCAAAGATGATGCAGGGCGAGCGCGACAAGCTGGTGCAAATGGAAGCCAAGTTGCACGAACGGGTGGTCGGCCAGGACGAAGCCGTACGACTGGTATCGGATGCCATTCGACGTTCGCGGGCCGGTTTGTCTGATGAAGGCAAGCCGTATGGTTCGTTCCTGTTTCTGGGGCCAACCGGTGTCGGCAAGACCGAGCTGTGCAAAACGCTGGCGTCATTCCTGTTTGATTCGGAAGAGCATTTGATCCGCATCGACATGAGTGAATTCATGGAAAAACATTCGGTATCGCGGTTGATCGGTGCGCCACCGGGTTATGTCGGTTATGACGAAGGCGGCCAGCTCACCGAAGCGGTGCGGCGCAAACCGTATTCCGTGATCCTGCTCGACGAGGTTGAAAAAGCGCACCCGGATGTCTTTAACGTGTTGTTGCAGGTGCTTGACGACGGCCGGATGACCGATGGTCAGGGTCGCACGGTGGATTTCAAAAACACGGTCATCGTCATGACCTCCAATCTCGGTTCGCAACAAATCCAGGCCATGGCGGGCTCGGACTATGGCGTGATCAAACTCGCGGTCATGGCGGAAGTGAAAAACTATTTCCGTCCCGAGTTCGTGAATCGCATCGACGAGGTGGTGGTGTTCCATGCGCTGGATGAAGCGAACATTGCGTCGATTGCCAAGATTCAATTGAAGAGCCTGATTGCGCGTGTTGCCAAGATGGAAATGACACTCGATGTTACCGATGTTGCACTGGCTGAAATCGCCAAAGCGGGATTTGATCCGGTGTATGGTGCGCGGCCGTTAAAACGTGCGATACAGCAGCAAATCGAGAATCCGCTTGCCAAGGCGCTGTTGGAAGGCAAATTCGCCGCCAAAGACACCATTAAAGTGGATGTCAGCAACGGGGCGTTCAGCTTCAACAAGTCTTGACCCCGGACAATTGCCGCGCATAACGGGCGGTCGGTTGGCAGGCGTAAAATGTCGCCATGTCCGCCACCGCCCCCGCATTAACAAACGACTTTCGATCCGACGCGACCATCATTTCATTGGTCGGCTTTGCCCACGGGACCTCGCATTTTTTTCATTTAATGCTGCCGCCGCTGTTCCCGTTCTTTATGGCGGAATTCGGCTTGGGGTACGCCGGAGTGGGTATTTTGATGACGGTCTTTTTTGTTGTCTCCGGCATCGGGCAGGCCATCGCCGGCATTTGGGTTGACCGCTTCGGTGCGCAACGCGTTTTGTTTGCCGGTATCTCGCTGCTGATATTGTCCGGCCTGCTGGTCGCGGCGGCACCTGGTTTTAACGGGCTGATCCTGGCCGCGTTTGTCGCCGGATGTGGCAACAGCATTTTTCATCCGGCGGATTTTGCGTTAATCAACCGACGGGTTTCCAGCCAACGGCTCGGTCATGCGTTTTCGGTACACGGCCTGTCCGGCAACATCGGCTGGGCATTGGCGCCGATTGTGATGTTGTCCACCGCAACCGCATTCGGCTGGCGGGCGGCAGGCCTTGCGGCGGCGCTGTTTGGTGCGTTTTCATTGACGTTGTTGGTCTGGAAACGCGACCTGTTGCGTTATGAACTGCGGCAGGTGGTCGGCGGCACCGGTCCGGTGGCGGCACATGCCAACGTCAGCTTTTTTGACATCCTGCGCCAACCGCTGGTATGGGCGGCGTTTGCATTTTTCTTTTTTGCCACCTTTGGTTTCGGTGCGCTACAAAATTTCGCGCCCTCACTCTTAAAAGAATTGTTCAACCTGTCGCTCGGCGCGGCAACGTCGGCGTTGTCGATTTATCTGGTCGGCAGTGCTTGCGGCCTGGTGCTGGGCGGCTTTCTCGCCAAGCCCGGCAACAAACACGAAGGTTATGTCGCACTCTCGTTTGGTGTTGGTGCGACGATTGCATTACTGCTATCGATGCTGCCTTTTCCACCGTGGTTGGTGTTACCGACCATGGCGGCGATGGGTTTTGCGGTGGGCATTGCCGGGCCGTCGCGTGATTTGCTGGTGCGCACAGCAACCAAGGCGCGGCTGGGTGAGGGTGCGTTTGGCCGCGTTTACGGCATGGTGTATTCCGGGCTTGACGTCGGCTTGGCGCTTGCGCCGATTGCGTTTGGCATGCTGCTCGACGCGAATCAACCGCGCGCGGTGTTTGTCGGCATTGCCGTTACGCTGTTGTTTGCGATTGCCGCGGCGTGGAGCGTGGCAAGAATTGCCGAACCGCGGGTTTCAAAAGTCACCTAAACACGGCTGTTTTGGGGCATTTTTGCTTCAAAAAGCCCGCCAATAAACGACTTTCTAGTTTTAATTCAGACTGCCGATCGCCTGCTGAACGTTCAAAATCGTCAGCCCGAATTTTTCCGCACGCGCCTTGAGTCCAAAAACGGCGTTGTCGCGCGATACCAGTGCATCCACTTTCTGATGATAGGCCAGCGCGATGAAGTGTTCATCGTCTCTGTCACGACAGCGCGGGAATCCACCCGGCATCATCAAGTTTTTTAACGTCGCGCCAGCCGGCAGCGCCACCACCGTTGTGTATTGGCAGTATCGATCAAAGATTTCCTGCTGTCGCTCTGCAGATAATTTGAGCTGGCGATAGGCCAGCACACGTTTGAGTTCATCGACTGCCGGTGGATGGGTCAGCACCGTCAAACGACCATTGGCCACCCGCTCACGCATCGGCTGCATGTACGGGTCGTCAAACATCAACCAATCGATGACGACATTGGTATCGACCACCCAACGCAATGGCTTCAATGCTTGGCTCCAGCAATGGCGACGCCCGCGGCATGGCCCGAGGCCCACGCCCACTGGAAATTAAAGCCGCCGAGATGTCCCGTCACATCGACCACTTCGCCGATGAAATACAGGCTCGGCAAGGCATTGACCGCCATGGTTTTGGACGACAGCGCGGCGGTATCAACGCCGCCCAGGGTGACTTCCGCTTTGTTGTAACCCAGCGTGCCCGATGGTTTGACCGGCCAATCCTGCAAATCAGCAAGCAACGCTGCGTACGCCTTGTCGGTAAATTGGTTGGCGGGTTTGTCGAGGGTGTGTGCGTCACACCAGCCCTCGGCAAAACGCCGCGGCATTACCTCCGCCAGAATGTTGTGCAGCAGTGACTTGGATTGCCGATGATGTTGCAACGCCGCCAGCACCTGTTTGTCCGGTAACAGGTTGACGTGAATCGGCGCCTTGGGTGATCCACATTGCCAGTACGACGAAATCTGCAATATTGCCGGGCCGGATAACCCGCGATGGGTCAACAGCACCGCCTCGCGAAAACGACCAGTGTTACAGGTCACCTCGGCGTCGAGCGACAAACCGGACAGGTCGCCAAATTGGGCAATCGCCTCCGGCTCAAAGGCGAGTGGCACCAGCGCCGGCTTTGGTGCAATAACCGCCAGACCAAACTGTTCAGCGACGTGATAACCAAACGGCGTTGCGCCGATTTTCGGCACCGCCAAACCGCCGCTGGCAATCACCAATGCGCTGGTGTGGATGGTTTCGTTTTCCAAGCGGACACTAAAGCCTTCAGCAACACGTTCAATGCCGGTCACGCTCGCCGGCATGCGCCATTCGACGTGTCCGCGGTCACATTCGATCTTGAGCATCTGAATAATCTGGGTGGCGCTGTCGTCACAAAACAGCTGCCCCAGTGTCTTTTCGTGATACGCGATGTTGTGCGACTCGACCAGTTTGACAAAGTCCTGCGGCGAATAACGGGCGAGGGCGGAGCGGCAGAAGTCCGGATTTTGTGAAAGAAAGTGTTCGGGCTTGGTGTGAATATTGGTGAAGTTGCAGCGGCCGCCGCCGGAAATGCGGATTTTTTCACCCAGCCGGTGGTAATGGTCGATCAGCAATACCCGCGCGCCGCGCTGTGCGGCAACGCTGGCACACATCATGCCGGCCGCGCCGGCGCCGATCACGACGGCGTCGTATTTGTTTGATGGGTTGGACATCCGGCTAGTTTACGGGGTGTTGCCGGGCAGGAACGGTTGTGACATGCATGACGCCAACGCAACAGGTCAAATCTTTGCGGTTTCGGGCTTCAGAAACAGACCCGGAATGCCGAAAGCAGAGTCACGCAGGGGAGTTTACCCCGGTGAAATGATCCCATGCAGCCAACCAACCTATCTCCCATCAGAAGATCAGACGTTATCATCGGCAAACCGTTGCCATGGCCGATCTACGACAAAAATAAGAAGCTGTTGTTATGCGCAGGTTTTGTCGTCGAATCGTTTGATCAAGTGAAGCGGCTGATGGATGCCGGCCTCTATCGGATCGTGGATGGCGACTTTGTGCGCGAGTTTGGCTCGATGACTGGCAATCCGGTTGTTACTGAGGACGCGCCTGGTGCCACCAAGCTGCCAACCGGGAAGTCGCCACAAACGACATTTGTTGAGACAAGGCTGCCGGTCGGTACCGCCGTCCAGTTGACCAATCCCGAAAACGAAGCAGGCGGGCGCGAAACCGTCAGGCTCATTGGTTACTTTGACCGCAAGAGCTTGATCGTTTCACATCCGACACGCGACGGTCAGATCATGTTTGTCAAAGAGGGCGCGAGTTATCGTTGCCGCGCGTTTGCCGGCAAAAGCGCCTATGCGTTTGAGGCAACGGTGCTGCGCGTGGCACTGGCACCATACCCATACCTGCATTTAAGTTTCCCGTCGGTTGTGCATACCAACGTGGTGCGCAAAGCGGCACGCATTCCCACCGAAATCGTATCGACCTCCGAGCCAATCGGCGGCGGCCAGTCAACCACCTGCACCATCAAGGACCTGAGTGTTGCCGGTGCATTGGTGCATTCGAAGACGTCGATTGGCAATGCCGGACAAGACGTATCGATTGCGTTCCGGTTGACCATTGACGAGGAGCGGGTGCTGTTCAAAATTGACGCGGAAATCCGCAGCGTACAGCCGGGTGGCGAATCCGATCCGGGAACGCTGAAATCCGGTATCAGCTTTAAAAATCTTGATGCGACACTGCGCCGCGAAATGGAGATTTACATTTACCGGCAAATGGTCAGCGACGTTTAGTCAGGGTCTGGGAAGGTCTAAAGACACCGGGACGACGGGATTTTTGAATGGCCCCGTCATTCCAGCGTCCCGCGGGATACACTTCGATAAAGGCTGGAATCCAGTCCTCCGAAATATCAATGAGATACAACGAGCTGGGTCCCAGCCTGCGCTGGGACGACGGGCTAATTGAATGCTGGGCCGACCCTTGCTGTACACAGACTAGCTTTTGATATAACTCTCAAGCTGGGCGATGGTGAATTCGTGGTCCTCGATGATGTCGTTCATCAAATCCCGAATCGAAATCATGCCGACCACCTTGTTGCCGTCTAGTACCGGCAAATGGCGAAAACCTTTTTCGCTCATCAACGCCATACATTCACGGGTGCGGTTTTTGGGGCTCACATACAGCACCGGCGAGGTCATGATTTCAGACACCTTGGTCTCGCGCGAATTTTTGCCGACCAAGGCAATCTTGCGGGTGTAGTCTCGCTCGGAAAAGATGCCGATGAGTTTTTCGCCTTCCATCACCATCACCGCGCCGATACTCTTATCGGCCAGCAACTGAATGGCTTCGAGCACAGTGTTGTCGGGTGAAACAGAGTGGATCACCGAATGCGCGCGCTTTTTGAGCAGTTCTGAAACGGCCTTCATGATGAGACTCCCCCCGATGTGTTCGTTGGAATAGGTTACCGCATTCAGGTTTTGCTGTGAAGTTTGTTTTGCAACGCGGAATTTCCGGTCACATATTCGGGTAATTCGGCCCGCCGCCGCCCTCGGGCGTGACCCAGACGATGTTTTGTGTCGGATCTTTGATATCGCAGGTTTTGCAATGCACACAGTTTTGCGCATTGATTTGTAATTTTTTGCCGCCATCGGGTTTGTCGATGTATTCATACACCCCGGCCGGACAGTAACGCGCCTCGGGGCCGTCGTATAGCGCCAGATTGGTCGCCACCGGCACATCGGCATTTTTCAGCGTCAAATGCGCGGGCTGATCCTCTTCATGGTTGGTGCTCGACAAAAATACCGACGACAACCGGTCAAAGGTCAACACACCATCCGGTTTGGGATAGTTGATGGGTGGTGCGTCGGATGCCTTCATCAAGGTTTCATGATCGGCGTGTTGGTGGTGCAACGTCCACGGTGCTTTGCCGCCAAACACAACCTGATCAATCCCCACCATCAAGGTGCCGGTATATAGACCTTTGGCCATGAATGGCTTGAAGTTGCGCGCTTTGTACAATTCTTCATGCAGCCAGGATGACTTGAAGCTATCGGGATACTGCGTTAGCTCGTCTTGTGAACGGCCGGCTTGCAACGCGGTAAACGCCGCATCGGCCGCCAACATGCCGGATTTAATCGCCGCGTGGCTGCCCTTGATGCGCGAAGCGTTGAGGAAGCCGGCGTTATCACCAACGAGCATGCCACCCGGAAAAACCAGCTTAGGCAGCGATTGCAATCCACCCGCCGCAATCGCACGGGCGCCATAAGCAATACGTTTGCCGCCTTCGAGAAAGGTGCGAATGGCCGGATGGGTTTTGTAGCGCTGAAATTCTTCAAACGGCGAGAGGTGCGGATTGCGATAGCCCAGGCCAACCACAAAGCCGATCGACACCAGATTGTCTTCCATGTGATACAGATACGAGCCGCCATAGGTGCTGGTATCGAGCGGCCAACCGGCGGTGTGCACCACCAGGCCTGGCTGGTGTTTTTCCGGCGTCACTTCCCAAAGCTCTTTAAGCCCGAGGCCATAAACCTGCGGATCGTTGTCTTTATTTAATTGGTAGCGCGCCTGCAGCTGTTTGCCCAGATTGCCGCGGCAACCTTCGGCAAACACCGTGTATTTGGCGTGTAACTCCATGCCGCGCTGGAAACGATCAGTCGCTTCACCGTTCTTGCCGATGCCCATGTCACCGGTGGCCACACCCTTGACCGCGCCGTTGTCATCAAACAACACTTCGGCGGCGGCAAAGCCGGGATAGATTTCCACGCCGAGTGCTTCGGCACGTGACCCCAACCAGCGGCAAACATTGGCCAGCGAAATGACGTAATAACCGTGATTCTGAAAACACCCCGGCAACATCCATGACGGCACCTTGCGCGATGACG
Organism: Burkholderiales bacterium; assembly: GCA_031413695.1. GTDB lineage: Bacteria > Pseudomonadota > Gammaproteobacteria > Burkholderiales > Usitatibacteraceae > UKL13-2. The sequence goes on along the minus strand of JANOEV010000118.1, from coordinate 334 downwards.
TTTCGGTCAAAAACATAAACCGGTCTTCGGTCACCAGTTGATTCAACGGTGCACCTTCCTGCTTCCAATCCGGTATTAACTCGGTCAGGGCGCGTGGGTCCATTACCGCGCCGGACAAAATATGTGCGCCGACTTCCGAGCCTTTTTCAACAATACACACGCTGATGTCGGCATTGGCCTTGGCCGCCTGTTGTTTGAGATGGATCGCGGCAGCAAGCCCGGACGGACCGGCACCGACAATCACAACATCGTATTCCATGGCTTCGCGTGGTTCGGCCTGAGACATATCAGTTTCCAGAATCGTTAAATGTTTCCACTATTATAGAGGAGCACA
>JANOEV010000117.1:0-10098 GCA_031413695.1 Burkholderiales bacterium | reverse complement strand
GTGCCCAGTTGCCCGCACACCGCAAGCTGGCGGCGTCGTTATGGGAACACACCGCACATGTTGCCGCGCTGGCGCAGATGCTGGCCCGACGGGTGACCAATCAGGACGCGGAAACGGCATTGTTCGCCGGCATGCTGCATGAAATCGGCGGCTTTTACCTGGTCTACCGCGCCGCAGACATTCCCGGCCTGCTCGACGGCAGTGCAACCGACTGGATCGGCGGCGATGAAGACGATATTGAGCACACGCCGGAACGTGATATTGGCCGCGCATTGTTTAAGTCGTTAGGGGTGCCCGAGCCGGTGGTCAGCGCCATCGAGACGTTATGGAAAGGATACCTCGCGTTTCCGCCCACCTCGCTTGGTGATACGCTGCTGCTCGCGTACCAGTTGTCACCGGTGCGGTCACCGCTGCGCGAGGCGCCAATCCGGTCGGACGACGATATTCACGCCAGTATTGATATGGTCGTCGGCAAGGAAACGCTGCAGGAAATCCTGCACGAATCCGCGCAGGAAGTCGCGTCGCTGATCGGCGCGCTTTAGAAAAAGCCTAAGCCGGGTTGGCCGCAGTTTCAGTCTCTGCCGCGGTTTGGCGGATTGCCTGCTCAAACACCTCCGCCGGCTGGCCGCCCTGAATCAAATGCCGGCCGTTGATGATCACCGATGGCACCGCGTTGATGCCGCTCTGTTGCCAATGCGCTTCCGCCTGCCGGACGTCGTCGGCAAACTGTCCCGATTCGATCACCGTCCGCGCGGCGTCAACATCCAACCCGACCTTTTTCACCATCTCAAGCAGCACCCCGGTGTCGCCCGGATTGCGGCCATCGGTGTGATACGCCCCCAGCAGGGCGTGTTTTAATGCGCGCTGTTTTCCGCCCTGCTTTTCCAGCCCGCCGGCCCAATACAACAAGCGGTGCGCGTCAAACGTATTCCAGATCCGCGAACGTTCGCCAAAGGTAAAACCAACATCCGCCCCGCGTGCGCGCAGGTTGGCGCGTGAGGCCTGCAACTGCGCCGCGCTCATGCCGTATTTGTTCATCAGGTATTCGCCCGCATCCACGCCGTCTTTGGCCATGCCGGGATTGAGTTCATAAGGCTGCATTTCAAGGTTGATCGGAATGGCGTCGCCGATACGGGCGAGCGCCTGTTCAAGCGCGTTCAAACCGACCGCGCACCAGGGGCAGGCAATATCTGACACAAAATCAATTTTCATGGGTGAAATCCAAACTTCCGAAGGATTTGTTGACGTATTGGCCTTGGCTGGCGCGAGCCTGACCAACCGACCATGGTTTGATTGTAGCGCGCCTGACCGGCATCAATGCGCGCGGGTCAACCCAACCGGCAAACTGGTCCGTCGTTTCGTGATGTTCCGGAACCGACATAATTGCACCATCAACACAGGGAGCGCGCCACCGTGGGATCAACACAGCACAATATCGCCGTCATCGCCGGTGACGGCATCGGCAAAGAGGTTGTTCCCGAGGGCATCCGGGTACTTGAGGCTGCCGGGCGCAAATTTGGCATCACCTTCAAATTTGATGAAAAGCCCTGGAGCTGCGACTACTACAGCGCCCACGGCAAGATGATGCCGGAAAATGGCCTCGCCGAAATCCGCCATCACGATGCGATTTACCTCGGTGCGGTTGGTTTTCCGACCGTGCCGGATCATGTTTCGCTGTGGGGATTGTTGATTCCGATCCGGCGCGAGTTCCAGCTTTATGCCAACGTGCGGCCGGTGCGGCTGATGCCGGGCATCCCGTCACCGCTGGCCGGACGCAAACCGGGTGATATTGATTTTTGGGTGGTGCGTGAAAATAACGAGGGTGAATATTCGTCGATTGGTGGCCGTATGTATGCCGGCACCGAACACGAAATGTGCATGCAACAGACCATCTTCACCCGCCGCGGCGTCGATCGCATTCTTAAATATGCGTTTGAGCTCGCCAAGACGCGCAAACGCAAACACGTGACCTCTGCCACCAAATCCAACGGCATCGCCATCACCATGCCGTATTGGGACGAACGCTTCAAGGAAATGTCGGCCAAGTACCCTGATATCAAAACGTCGCAATACCATATTGATATTCTCACCGCACATTTTGTGCAGCATCCGGATTGGTTCGACGTGGTGGTCGGCTCCAACCTGTTTGGCGACATCCTGTCGGATCTCGGGCCGGCGTGCACCGGCACCATCGGCATCGCGCCGTCGGCAAACCTTAATCCTGAGCGCGAGTTTCCATCCTGCTTTGAGCCGGTGCACGGCAGTGCGCCCGATATTTACGGCAGGGGAATCGCCAACCCGATCGGCCAGATTTGGTCGGGAGCGATGATGCTCGAACACCTCGGGCATAAAGCCGCCGGGGATGCTATTGTGAGTGCGATCGAGAAAGTGCTGGTGGACGGTCCGCGCACGCCCGACATGGGCGGCACGGCAAAAACGGTCGACGTAGGACGTGCGATCGCGGAAGCGCTATAACTACAACACAACAACACAGCATCAAAACATTAAACAACATCACGAATTACCGGCAACACCCGACAACGTCAGACAACAATACTGGCGGCGAACATCAAATAACCACGAGGAGAAATACCATGAAATTGACAGGACAGCGGTTGACAGTGCAGTTGGCGTTGGTGGCGGCGGGTGGTTTGGCGGCGTTGACCAGCGGCATGGCGCATGCGGTTTATCCCGACAAACCGGTGCGATACATTATTCCGTTTGCACCCGGTGGCGAATCCGATATTGCCGGACGATTTCAGCAAGTCGCGTTCCGCAAAAAATACAACCAGGAGTTGGTGGTCGAATCCAAGCCCGGCGGCGGCGGTGCACTGGCTTGGTCACAAACCAACACGTTTCCCGGCGATGGCTACACATGGATGAGCACCAATCTGCCGCATTTGATATTGCAGCCGATGGAAGGACAGGTGCAATACAAGACCGACGATATCCAAAACGTGTGTTTTTATCACTACACACCTGACGCGATTGTGGTGCGCAGCGAAAGCCCGTTCAAAACTTATCAAGACCTGGTGAAGGCAGCCAAGGCGGCACCCGAGGCGGTATCCGTCGCCGGCTCCGCGACGTTTTCAGCGAATCACGTTGCCACCGAACGTTTTAATGCCGCGAACAATGTCAAAACCACCTATGTGCCATTTAAGGGAACCGGCGATCTGGTGGCGTCATTGATCGGCGGCCACGTCAGCATGGCCATGTCGTACGTGACACTCGCGATTGCGCAAAAAGGCCGCACCCGCATGCTGGCCATTGCTACTGAAAAACGCCATCCACAATTTCCGGATGTGCCGACCTTCAAAGAGCTGGGCATCGACTGGGTTGACGGTGCCTTTCGCGGCATTGCCCTGCCAAAATCGGCCAGTGCAGAAATGCGCAAGCAGGTGTCGGATATTTGCCTTGAGATCAACAAGGACCCGGATTTCCAGAAGCGTATGGCGGACGGCGGCTTTGAATTGATTGATATCGGCGTCGACAAAGTGCCGGCATTCATGGCCGAGCGCGCCAAGGTCGTCACTGAGGCGGCAAAACGCATGGGGCTGCTGAAATAGACACACTCACACCGGCACGGCCCGCGCTGATGTCAACGCTCGATCTTGACGCGGTGCGCGCCGAGTTTCCGGCGCTGGCCTCCGGGTTTGTTTTCCTCGACAACGCCGGCGGCTCGCAGGTGCTGCGGCGGGTGGCGGATCGGATTCACGATTATTTGCTGACCACCAGCGTGCAACTTGGCGCGAGCTACCCCGTCTCGCAGCGTGCTGCCGAGCGCGTGTTATCGGCGCGGCGTGCGGTGGCGGAAATGATCAACGCCGCACACGACGAAGAAGTGGTGATGGGACCGGCCACCACGGCGCTCATGTTTATCCTCACCTCGGCGCTGCTGCCGGGTATTAGGCCCGGCGACGAAATCATTGTCACCAACACCGACCACGAGGCCAATATCGGCGGCTGGATGCGTTTGCAACAAGCCGGTGCGGTCATCAAGATATGGGAAGTGCACCGCGACAGTCTGACGGTGGAACTCGATGACCTCGATCGCATGCTAACCGATCGCACCAAATGGGTGGCGATGACCCACGCATCAAATGTACTCGGCAGTGTCAATCCGGTCGCGGAAGTGGCCAGACGGGTGCACGCGGTCGGCGGCAAATTGTGTGTCGATGGCGTGGCCTATGCCCCGCATCGTTTGGTGGATGTGCAGGCGAGTGGTGCGGATATTTATGTGTTCAGTTTTTACAAGGTGTTTGGCCCGCACTACGCGGTACTGTGGGGACGGCGTGAGCTGTTATTGTCACTGCCAAGCCTGAATCATCATTTCATCGGCCCCGAGGTGTTGCCGTACAAGCTGCAACCGGGCAACGTCAATTTTGAATTGTCGTGGGGTTGCGCTGGCATTGGTGAGTATCTTGTTGATACAGGCACAAGGCTGGGTTTGGTTGGCAGTCGCCGGCAACATATGCAGGCCGCATTTGACGCGTTCGCCAGCCACGAGGATATGCTCGCCGAGCAACTGTTGTCATACCTGCGCGACAAAGCAGGGGTATCAATCATCGGCCACCGCCACGTCACCAACGGCAACCGCATGCCGACCATCAGCTTTGTGGTGGCGGGGCAGTTGTCATCAGTGATCGCGCAGCATCTTGATCAATACAATATCGGTATCCGCTTTGGCGATTTTTATGCCCGGCGGCTGGTCGAGGCGCTCGGTTTGCAGGCGCAGGGCGGCGTGGTTCGCGTGTCGATGGCGCATTACAACACCGGCGACGAAATTGCCCGGCTGATCAAACACCTTGACGAGATTATTGGCCGTCGTTTGTGAGTTACGACGGTGCTGTCGGCTAGACCGGGTCAAAACAATCTTGTTATAGAATCGACGAAACCGGCCAATTGCGGCTATTCGCAGGTGACCTCTGATTTCATACTTTCAACCAGCAAATCATGAAGACGAGTAGCGCGATCCCTGCAGGTATCACAATTGCATTCTTGTTAGGCGGCTGCAGTGGTGGCTGTGACAACCAAACGTTGTCTTCCGTTACTTCGCCTTCAGGACAACTCAAGGCGGTGGTGTTTGCTAGAGCCTGTGGGGCGACTACCGGCTTCAGCACCCAGATGTCTATCATTAAGACCGAGGCGAGCCTCCTCAACGAAGGAGGAAATGCTCTCGCGATCGACGGTCAAATCCCATTGAAAGTCGTTTGGTCGGCCGAAAGTCGAATCACGGTTTCAGGTCTAGGTACGGCTACGGTCTTCAAAAAGGTCCCGAGTGCATCCGGTGTTGAAATCTCGTACCAATAAGCCACTGCATTCTCGCTAGCTTCTAAGTAGAGCCGATAGATTGGGGAAAGGTGCGGTCGGCGGTTCGTGGCTCACGGTAAATGACCGCTATCGGGAAATCTGAATAGCCGCTTTGGGTCAGAAGCACCGGTACAATTCTTCGATGGAGACACCCTTGGATGACTTTCACCGCACTCGAATGATCCGCATGCTCTGTTCGGTTGCGGCGGCAATGTCGCTGCTGATTTGCGGCTGCAGCTCGACGCTGGTCAATCATCCGAAGAATCAACCTTTGTTGCGCGCGGGGGCGAATCCGGAAAGCGTTCAACGCATCGCGAAAGACGTTGGCGACGATACCATGGTGGCGCTGTCGTTTTCCGGTGGTGGGTTGCGGGCATCGGCATTTGCGTTTGGCGTGTTGGAGGGGCTACGGGAGTATCCATCCAGGCCGGGGACCACGTTGCTCAATGACGTCGCCTTTATCACCAGTGTCTCCGGCGGCTCGATTACGGCCGCGTATTTTGGATTGCATGGCGTCAAAGGCCTCGACCGGTTTCGTGAGGAGGGCTTGTTGCGCGACGGCGAGGTCGATTTGCGGTTCAGCCTGTTGAATCCGGTCAACGTGTCGCGCCTGCTGGCGGGAGGACTAAACGACCGAACCAACTTCCAGAACTGGTTGGAAACGGATTTGTTCAAGGGTGCCACGTTTGCGGATATGTATCGCAACAAAAAGCCGGTGGTGTGGATCAACGCCACGAACGCGTATCACCGCATTGCATTCCCGTTTCACGAACGTGCGTTTGACGCCATCTGCAGTGATCTGCCGAGTTTTCCGGTGTCGGAGGCGGTGGCCGCGTCGATGGCGGTGCCGGTCGTGTTTGCTCCAGTGGTGCTGCAAAAGTTTCCCGGCAATTGTCTGAACACCCTTGAGGCAATGATCGGCACACAGCCAATACCAAAGACGGGTGACAACAATCGCCTGCGGCGCGCGTTGTACCGCGCCATCCGTGATTTTCGTGATCCGAATTCCGGCCACTACATCAAGCTGATCGACGGCGGCACCACTGACAATCTGGGCTTGGTCAGTATTTTGCAAAGCCGTATTTTGCTCGGCACTCCTTATGGACCGATCAGTGAAAACGACGCGATCACCGTTCGCAAATTATTGTTCATCGTGGTTGATGCCGGTCAGGGCCCCAGTGGGGATTGGACGCGTGAAGTCGCCGGGCCGTCCGGCATCGACATTGCCGGCGCGGCGGTCGATACTGCGATCGACAGCACCATGCGCATGATCTACGACAGCTTTATCCCGATGATGAAAAATTGGCGCGACGAAATCGCAAGGTTTCGTTGCGGCCTGCCGGCCGAACGGCAACGTTTGATCCAATCAACAAAACCGTCCTGGCGCTGTGACGACGTCAGCTTTAGCGTCACGCAAATCTCGTTTGCCGACTTCGGTGATGCCGAGGATGCGCAACTGTCCATGGTGCCGACCCGCCTGAAGCTACCGGTGGCGACCATCGACCAACTGATCTCGGCCGGTAAACGTGCGGTGGCAGCCGATCAAACCATCATCAACTTTGCCAGGCAGTAACGTGGTGGTGCGGGGGCAGGTGATTGTTTACGGTCGTGTGCCAGCGGGGCAATTAACTTAGTCCGTCGTCCTTGCGCAGGCAGGGACCCAGTCCGTCGTACATCTTGGCAGTGAGTGTATGGGCTGGATTCCTGCCTCCGCAGGAATGACAGGTGATATCAGTGGGTGTACGGACTGGATTCCTACCTCCGCAGGAATGACGGGCGGGGTCAGTGGGTGTACGGACTGGATTCCTGCCTCCGCAGGAATGACGGCTGGTTTCAGGTTTTTTACGTTACGCGGCGTGCAAACTCGCCATTCGACGGCTATTTCCAAGCATAAAGTCCTCAAAACGCCCGCACTGATTGGTGTTTTAAATCCGTTGGCGGGGCGTTGCAGCGGCAACGTTCCGGCAATGACATGCGCTTCGCGTATCCTGTCGGCTTCATCCATTGGAGCCGCACATGCAAGCCACTGAAACCTTCATCCCCAGCAAAGACGCATCACTTGAGTCATCTATTTCGACGCTGCTGGCGAAGCTCGACGCGATTGGTTTTCATGTGGTCGAGCGTTCATGGCTCAATGAAATCGAAAACATCTGGTCGGTGCATGTCACTGATCGCGATTGCACCCGCCTGTTCAGCAACGGCAAGGGCGGCTCCGAACTGGCGGCGCGGGCCAGTGCGCTCGGCGAATTTTTTGAGCGCCTCAGCACCAACTATTTCTGGACCCACTTTTACCTCGGCGAAACAGTGGCCAACAATAAATTTGTGCATTACCCGAACGAGCAATGGTTCCCTGCCAAGGGCAAGACGTGGCCGAAGGGTTTGCTTAATGCCGAGTTGCAGCAGTTCTACAACCCGGACAAAGCGGTGCGTCCCGAGCAATTGATCGATTTGAACTCCGGTAATGCCGCGCGTGGCATTTGTGCCATTCCCTACACACGTTTGCGTGACGGCGCGACGGCGCTTTTTCCGGTGAACGTCATTGGCAACATCTATGTGAGCAACGGCATGTCGGCCGGCAACACCATGATGGAAGCGCGCACCCAGGCGTTGTCGGAAATTTTTGAGCGCGACATCAAGTTCCGCATTATTCGCGACGCGCTTTGTTTGCCGGATGTGCCGGAAGCGGTGATCAATCGTTTCCCGCGTATCGCCGCCGGCATTCGTGGTTTGCGCGCGGCCGGTTTTGGCATTGTCGTCAAGGATGCATCACTCGGCGGCCGCTATCCGGTGCTGTGTGTGTGACCATGCTGCACCCGAAAGATCAGGGTATTTTTGCCAGCTTCGGCGCACACCCGCGGTTTGAAGTGGCATTGGAGCGCGCCTTGACCGAATTGTTGCAGGGCAGGGCGCTGGATTCACTCGGTGACTTCCCCGCGCCCGGATTTGATCGCGACGAAATCGCTGACGCACAAAATCTTGAAATTCATTTTGTTGATTCAAGCGGCGTGATCAGCTGGGAATTTTTGCGTGATACGCCGGACTTTCCGTTTGTCGACTGGAATTTTGGCACCACCACCGAAGAAGACTACAACTGGTCGGTTGCGTGTATTCACGACAGCGGACATGAAATCTACGTGGCGGACTTCACCCACCTGGGTGTTTACGCCTGCCGCATTTTTGTACCGGGCATGTCGGAGATCTATCCGATCGAAGAACTGCAATGGGAAAACAACACCGTCGGCAATCTGGTGCGACCGGGCATTCTGCGTCTGCCTGAATTGACGCAAGCCGAATGTGCGACGCTGCTTGAAACGCTGCTTGACCTGGAGCTTGCCGAAAACCTGCCAATCACCACATTGATCGGGCTGGCCGCTGATGCCGGCACCAATTGGGTGGATTTACGCGTGGGCGAATTGATTGCATTGCTCGGCTTGGCGGCGGGGGATCACGATGCCGCGCTCGATGGCTGCGCGTGGATCAGCCAGTTCGGCCAGCTGGGTGAGGAGCGCAGTCGTGTTTATCGCTGCATTGAAAACATGCTGCAGCTTGAAGACTACCAACGCTACGACGCCAACTTGCGGTTGTTGTTTGGTGATGCCACGCTCAATCAAGCCACGGCGCTGGTCAGCCGCAAAGAGCAGTTTTTTGGGCTTGGCGTATTGGGGCCGAATTTCGAGGGCAGCAAAATGCATACCCAATTACTTGCTGCGTACGCCAAGGTGCAGGCGCCACAAATGGCCTAGGTTCGCCGACCGATCGCCAGCCCACCTTCAATGACATCAGGCAAGGTGATTAAACACGTCAAACATGAAGTAGAAGCTCGATGAGACCATGACAGTCAATGACAGCGACAAGACTGTGGCTTGATGGGTGTAGATGTAGTTAAAAAAGTTTTTCATGATGTGTCCTTGGTTGGTTGCGGTGGAAGTGAACGTACTATATGATTGCGTAGTTGCAATGAAAATAGGCGTTATCACAAATGAAGATTGCATCCACGCAATATCAGGTGACGGCAGCCGACCTCGAGGTGCTGCTGGCGCTGGTGCGAACCGGCAATCTCGCCGAGGCGGGCAAACGGCTTGGTGCCGATACCTCAACCGTGTTCCGAACGGTACAACGCATCGAAAAGCAGCTCGGTCAGCCGCTGTTTAACCGCACCCGCAAAGGTTACTTTCCGTCAGACCTGGTTTTGGCGGTGGTGGCGCACGCCGAAAAAATCGAAGCCGAACTCGAAGCCGCCCGTGCCGTGTCACTCGGCACACAAAACGAAGTGTCCGGCCTGGTGCGCATCACGATGACCGATTCGGTGTTGTACAACGTGATGCTGCCGCACCTCGCGGTACTTGGTGCGTTGCACCCGCAGTTGCAATTGGAGTTGCTCACTTCGTATCAGGTCGCAAACCTGAGCAAACGCGACGCTGACATTGCCATCCGCGCCACGTCGAAGCCGCCCGAGCATCTGGTCGGTCATTGTCTGGGTCGTGCGCATTTTGCAATCTATGGTGCAAAGACCCTGTTCAAAGGCAAGACGACCAAGAGCCTCGAAGAATACGATTGGATCGCACTCGATGATGCGCTGCCTGAAGATCCGGTCGGCAAGTGGCGTCGAAAATACTTTCCGAAGGTGGTGCCGCGTTATCGCATGGATAGTCTGGTGGCCATCGGCGAGGCGGTGCGCGCGGGATTGGGTGTCGGTGGCATGGCGACCTACAAGGCGCAGCACGATCCGCTGTTGCGCGCGCTCACCCCGCCGCTGGAAAGTTCCTCCATCGATATCTGGGTGTTGAC
>JANOEV010000116.1:0-11580 GCA_031413695.1 Burkholderiales bacterium | reverse complement strand
ATTCGAGAATATCTCCTTCTATGAGCCAAAAAATGAGGACAAAGTTTTACCTAACCTTAAGCGTAGGTCCCTACTCAAAGGCATCGCGACAGCACCTTGGTATGAGCGGCTCGTCTTCAAGAACATCACTTACAAAACCAGTAATCAGGAACCCTACGACACGGGAACCTTGCTTACCGCCGCCAACTTCAACAACTACTTTGAGACCAACGAGTATGTCGCCAATGTTCTATTCGACCATCCCCGCGATCTGACGATCAACACGGTTTCCGATCCGGCCGAAGGCAGTGTGACGAAGAATCCGAACCAGGCGACCCACGTGGAAACCACCACGGTCACCTTGACTGCGATACCGAAACCCAACTATGTTTTTTCCCGTTGGGAAGGCTATGGAATCAACGCGTCCAACGCCACCACCAATCCTCTGACCATCCGGGTGCTGGACAATGGGTCGGTCACTGCAAGGTTTTCGCGGAGTTTCAGAGCCATCGAACGTTTCACCACACCTGGAATCCATAACTGGCCGTGTCCGCCCGGCGTGACCAAGCTTACCATCGAATGCCGCGGCGGCGGTGGTGCCGGGGGCAGCGCAAAGTCCACAGGCAGTGGCGGACGTGCTCGCTCCGGTGGTGGCGCTGGTGGCAGCTATGCGAGGAAAGTCGATGTTCGAGTCGTTCCCGGAACGATTTACAAGGTAATCGTCGGAGCTGGCGGGGTTCCCGTTTCGACCTCGACCGGATTTTTCTGGATCCACAGTCGGGCACGTTCATAGAGTCTGACAGTGCGTTCAACGGCTTCCGGGTATTGTTTGGCAAACTTTTCGGTGGTATTGAGGAAGCCATAGGTATTGAAGTTGACGTTGCGATAAATGATGCGTGTACCGGCCTCGATTTCGCTCGACGCAAGCAACGGGTCGAGCCCCGCCCATGCATCAACACGCTTTTGCTCAAGTGCGACTTTGCCGTCGGCGTGTTGCAGATGCACCAGTTCAACATCTTTTTTGCTCAAACCCGCGACCTGCAGCGCCCGAAGTGTAAACAAGTACGGATCCGTGCCCTTTGTCGCTGCAATTTTTTTACCCTTGAGATCAGCCAGCGACTGGATGGGGGAATCTTTTGGCACGGCCAACGCGGTCCACTCAGGACGGGAATAGACAAAAATGGTTTTGATCGGATTGCCGTTGGCGCGTGACAGTACCGCCGCCAGTCCGGCGGTGGACCCAAAGTCAACTGCATCGGCGGCCAGAAATTCAAGCGCACGATTGCTGCCGGCCGATTGCACCCAACGTACTTTGCTGCCCGACTTGGCGAATTCCTGCTCAGCCCAGCCAAATTTGCGAATCACCAAGCTAGGTGGCGAATAAAAAGCGTAGTCGAGGCGCACTTCAGCTGGGCCGGTTTCGGCGTATGCCGATGGCAGCAACGTGCCTGCAGTTGCGAAGACGGCGAGCGCGGCGAAAGAAAGAATTTGGCGTCGGTTTGGGCGGGCGGTTTTCATGGGGGCTCAGTCAATATCAATGTGAATGACCAAGATATTGGGGCTAATCGTATATAATCAAAAGAACTTAATAGATATTTAATATGTTATTTGCGTATAATCATTTTCCCCGCCACCACCGTTGAACAATCATGAATCTCCAGCAAATCCGCTATGTGCGTGAAATCGCCCGGCGCGACTTGAACCTGACACATGCCGCCGAGGCGCTGCATACCTCGCAACCGGGTGTATCGAGACAGGTACGTGAATTGGAGGACGAACTTGGCGTGGATGTGTTTGTGCGCCAGGGAAAGCGGCTCACCGCATTGACGCCGGCGGGGGTGGCCGTGGTGGCGATTTGTGAACGATTACTCGGTGAGGTTGACAGCCTCAAGCGCATTGGCAAGGAGTTCTCCGACGCGAATCGTGGCGAGTTGGTGATTGCCGCAACCCATATGCAGGCGCGCTACGCATTGCCACAAGTGATCAAGGCATTCCTGAAAAAATATCCTGATGTCCGGTTGAGTCTGCGTCAGGGCGCCCCGCGCGAACTGGCTGAAATGGTCACATCCGGCAGGGCGGACATCGCCATTGCCACTGAAACGCTGGATCTTTACTCGGATCTGGTCACCGTACCCCTGTACCGCTGGCACCATTGTGTGATTGTGCCGAAAAGCCATCCGCTGGCCGCATTCAAGGGCGCGGAGAAGAAACTCACGCTTGCCCAGATTGCCAAATACCCGCTGGTCACCTACGACGCGGCGTTTTCGGGTCGCTCGGCGCTCGACACCACCTTCGCCAACGCCGGCGTCGAAATCGATGTGGTGTTGACCGCGATCGATACCGATATCATCAAGACCTATGTGCGCGAGGGCCTGGGCGTCGGCATCATTGCCGGTATTGCGGTTGACGGCAGCGACACAGATTTGGTGGCGCTGGACGGCGCGAAACTTTTTCCGGAGCGCGTGACCAAACTGGCGTACCGGAAAAACGCCTACTTGCGCGGATTCGTGCGTGACTTTATGGACAACCTTTCAACGCATTTGGCAAAAAAATGAACACCATCGAATCCAGTATCGGCAATACGCCGCTTGTGAAATTGCAACGCATCCCCCAGCGCTCGGGGATTTCAGCAAGCAATACGCTATTGGGCAAACTTGAAGGCAACAACCCGGCCGGATCGGTGAAAGATCGCCCGGCAATGTCGATGATCATCGGCGCCGAGGCGCGTGGCGAGATCAAACCGGGGGCGACGTTAATCGAGGCGACCTCGGGCAATACCGGTATCGCGCTGGCTATGGCGGCGGCGATCAAAGGTTACAAGATGGTATTGGTCATGCCTGAACACTTGTCGATCGAGCGCCGGCAAACCATGCGTGCATTTGGTGCGGAATTGATTCTGACGTCACAGGCCATCGGCATGGAAGGTGCCCGCGACACGGCTGAAACAATCCAGCGTGAACGTGGCGGCATGATACTCAATCAATTTGCCAACCCTGACAACCCGCTGGCGCACTATCGGGGGACCGGACCGGAAATCTGGCGACAAACCGACGGCAAGGTCACGCATTTTGTTGCCACCATGGGTACCACCGGTACCATCATGGGTGTGGGACGCTTCCTGAAGGAAATGAACCCCGCCATTGAGATTATTGGTGTGCAGCCCGCCGACGGGTCGAGTGTGCCCGGCATTCGTAAATGGCCTGAAGCATATTTGCCGGCAATTTTTGACCGTACGAAAATCGATCGGGTATTGGAAGTGACACAAACCGAAAGCGAAGAAATGACACGCCGTCTGGCCGCCGAGGAGGGCATATTTGCCGGTGTATCGTCTGGTGGCGGTTTGGTCGCGGCGTTACGTGTCGCGCGGGACACCAAAGACGCGGTCATCGTGCATATTGTTTGTGATCGCGGCGACCGTTATTTGTCGACCGGCGTGTTTCCGGCTTAAATGCCGAAACAACGAACAATCGTTATCGTCAGCGATGTATGTCGTAAACGCGAATCGGGCAAAGTCGTTAATTGCAGATGAGCGTTGACCAAACCGGGAAACTTGCGGGATTCACATCGAACCGATATGCCCCAACAAATGCGATTGGTGTGGCCGGGCATATGACCAGCGGGATTCGGTGGATGACCTGAAACGCATTTTTGGCAAACCCAGGGTAGGCCACGTGCCGGTTGGTTGGGACGTAAACGACACAAGCGCGATTCGACAAAAAAGTCAGCTGCAAAAATAAGATGCGAGAATACGATTTTGCACAAGATTCCCGGCCCACATGACGCCTATTCTGGTTTTTGATATTGAAACAATCCCCGATGTCACCGGCCTGCGTATCCTGCACGAGCTCGATGCCGGCCTGAGCGATGAAGCCGTGGCGGAATTTGCGTTTCAACGGCGACGCCAGGCGAGTGGCAGTGATTTCCTGCCGCACTATGTGCAGCGTATATGCGCCATTTCCTGTGTGTTGCGTACCGACGACGGCTTGCGCGCCTGGACCATCGGCAAACCGGAGGACAGCGAAAAGCATCTGATCCAACAATTCTTCAAGGGCATCGAAAAATACACGCCGCAAATGGTGTCGTGGAATGGCGGCGGCTTTGATTTGCCGGTGCTGCATTATCGCGGCATGGTGCACGGTGTTACCGCGCCGACCTATTGGGATATGGGCGAAGACAATCGCGATTTCAAATGGAACAACTACATCAGCCGTTACCACATGCGGCATCTGGACTTGATGGATCTGTTGGCCCTCTACCAGCCCCGCGCCAATGCACCGCTCGATGCCATGGGGCAGTTGTGCGGCTTCCCCGGCAAACTCGGGATGGATGGCAGCCAGGTTTGGAATGCGTACCAACGTGGCGACATTAATGCTATTCGCGACTATTGCGAAACCGACGTCATGAATACCTATCTGGTGTTTTTGCGTTTCCAGCTTATGCGTGGTGCGTTGACCGAAAGTGCCTACGCCACCGAAATTGCGGTGGTGCGCGCGTTCCTGACGTCGAATAGTGGCGTCGAACACTGGCAAAAGTTTGCTGCCGCCTGGAAATGAAACAAATTTATTTATGGGTGTTTCCAGCCAAATATCGCCAGAAAGCCTTGCCAGTTAACGATTTTTTGAACTGAAATTTGAGGGTGTATATGCGGATGGTCAGAATTTCGGGCTTGGTTGTTTCGATATTGTTTTCATTGGTTTCAGTCGCACAGACGCCGGCAGTCTCCGCGATCACAGCGGCCAACCCAGCGGCGGCCGGCATCGCCGACAGCAAGCCGCCGCAGGAAATCAAGTTGGTCGAAATCAACAGCGCCGCGCGGGTGGTGTTTGTTGAAGGCGCGGTGTCGATTGTTGGCTCGAATAACCAGCGTCGTGCGGCCAAGGTCGGCGATACCATTTTTGAAGGCGACAGTCTGGTTACCGGCAAAGACGGTGAATTGCACATGGATATGGAAGACGGCGGCTATATCGCGGTTCGGCCGAATACCAGGATGCGCATCAGCAAATATCAAGCGCGTGGTGACGAAAATGACACCAGCGTGATCGGCTTGTTGCAAGGCAGCTTTCGTGCGGTGAGTGGCTGGATCGGCAAGCTCAACCAGCCCAAATATGTGGTCAAGACGCCGAATGCAACCATCGGCCTGCGTGGTACCGATCACGAACCACTGGTCATCCCTAAAGGCGCGGTTGATGCCGAAGGCGAGCCGGGTACGTATGACAAGGTAAACATCGGCGGCAGCACCATCAAAACCGCTCAAGGCACGGCGGAAGTGGTGCCCGGTCAGGCGGGCTTTGTCGGCCACGACGCAAAAGCACCGCGCATTTTGAAGGACACGCCAAAATTCTTTCGCGCAACACGCAATGAAAAATTGCTCGACGGCAAACACGGCGCGGTCCAACAACGGATCTTGGAAAGACGTGATGCACGTCGTGCGGAGATCAAATCACGAATCGAGAATGCCGGCAAGATTGCCGCCGAGCGCAAGGCCGAGTTTGTTGCGAACCAGAAAAAGCAGCGCGAAGAGCGTCAGGCAAAAATCCAGGAACAGCGCCAGCAAAAGTTGAAGGCGCGTGAGGAGCAGAAGCAAAAAGCGGCCGATGTGCAGGCGGAGAAAAAGCAAGCTGCGCAGAATAAGGCGGCCGGTGACGCCAAAAAAGCGAAGGCGGAAAAGCATCACAGTCCAAAGCAAGGCGGCGAGAAATAGTGCCGCGTTCGAACCTGATCAATTGCACATCACCTATGACGCGGCGAATGCCACGACGTGGTCAATTTCCAGCTGGATGCCGATTTTCTGGCCCAACTCGTGGTTGTGGTGCGACGGCACCAACGACAACACCTCGGTGCCGCTGTCGAGTTTGAGTGTGTACAAGATGTCGGCGCCACGGAACGCTTTGTGCACGACTTGCGCCGTGGCGGGGCTCGCGTCATCGTGCTGGATATCATCCGGGCGTAACAATACATCGTAGCTTGCGTTATTAACCACGTCGCTTTCGGCGATGTTGGTCGGATGCATGAGCCCCAACTCGGTTGCAACCAGCCCATCGGCATTGCCACGCCCGCTGATGAGTACCCCCTGACCAACAAAGTCGGCAACAAAACGTGTTGCCGGGCGGTGATATAGGTTATACGCGGTGTCGGCTTGTTCAATCACACCCCGGTTCATCACGCTAATCTGGTCGGCAATCGAAAATGCCTCGTGCTGATCGTGGGTGACAAATAGGGCGGTGGTGTTGAGTTTTTTCAACAGCGCGCGTACTTCGAGGGCGATTCGCTCGCGCATTTCGACGTCCAGACTCGAGAACGGCTCATCCATCAATAGCAGTTTGGGGCGGGGTGCGAGGGCGCGTGCGAGTGCAACGCGTTGCCGCTGGCCACCCGAAAGCTCGTGTGGATAGCGTTTGGAAAAGGCTTCCAAACCGACCAGTTCTAGCATTTCAGCACATCGTTCACGCCGCTGTTGCTCGCTCAAGGTATGCAGGCCGAAAGCAACGTTGTCTTGGACCGACATGTGGGGAAACAAGGCATAGTCCTGGAAAATGTAGCCAATCCCGCGTTGTTCTGGTTCGACAAAGGTGTGTTGATCTGCCATGAGCATGCCGTTGAGAGAAACAGACCCGCTAACTGGCCTTTCAAACCCCGCGACCAGCCTGAGGATGGTGGTTTTGCCGCAACCACTGGGACCCAAAAGGCATGAGATATCACCTTTTTCGATGGCGAAATCGAGGTTTTGGCAGATTGGTTTCCCACCCGGGTAGGCAAAGGTGGCGGCGTTGATTGAGAGCAGGTTTTCTGGGTTGGCCATGCTCAATTATACCCATCTCAACGGAATAATTTGACAAATGCGAATCATTCGCATTAATATTAAGCCAATGCCGGAAATCATGCCAATCTAACTGAGGTCCGTCGCCGCCAAGGCCCTTGACCCAGCGCAGAGCCAGTTGCCAACAATCACCCGAAAAACCCAAAGGATTCATCAGTGAAACGACATATTTTCAGTCTCGCCGGCGCAGTTAGCCTTGCGATACTCGCCACCGCTGCAGCCGCACAACAGAACGTGCTCAATCTCTATTCTTCGCGGCACTATCAAACCGACGAGGCGCTGTATGCAAACTTCGAGAAAGCCACCGGTATCAAGATCAACCGCATAGAAGGTCCGGAAGATCCGTTGCTCGACCGGCTGAAGAACGAAGGTGCGCGCAGCCCGGCGGACGTGTTGATCACGGTCGACATGGGTCGATTATTAAAGGCGCAAGAGTCCGGCCTGTTTCAGCCGATCAAATCGGCAAAACTGGAGAGTATCGTTCCGCCGGAGTTGCGTGCAGCCGATGGCTCATGGTTCGGCTTTTCAGTTCGCGCACGACCGATCTACTACGCAAAAGCCAAAATTGATGCCAAACAGTTGCCGGACTACGAAAATCTGGCGGACCCGAAATGGAAAGGCAAAATCTGCACCCGTTCCGGCGGTCATCCCTACAACCTGTCGATGATGAGTTCAATGATTGCAGCGCATGGCCCTGTCAAGGCCGAGGACTGGGCGCGTGGCGTGGTGGCAAATATGGCCAGACAACCGATGGGTGGGGACACCGATCAAATTAAAGCTGTCGCCGCGGGTGAATGCCAGATCGCAATCGGCAACACCTATTATTTTGTGCGTTTGATGAAGTCTGACAAACCAGACGACAAA
The DNA here is from genome assembly GCA_031413695.1 of Burkholderiales bacterium. Taxonomy (GTDB): domain Bacteria; phylum Pseudomonadota; class Gammaproteobacteria; order Burkholderiales; family Usitatibacteraceae; genus UKL13-2. Next base: position 3,920 of record JANOEV010000116.1, on the reverse strand, counting down.
GCCATCGTTGAAAAGGTCGGGGTGATTTTCCCGAACCAGACCGGACCCAACGGGCGCGGCGCACATATCAATATTTCAGGTGCCGGTGTGACCAAATACGCGCCGAACAAGGACAACGCAATCAAATTTCTCGAGTATCTCGCCAGTCCCGCTGCGCAGGAATATTTTGCCAACGGCAATAATGAGTATCCGATTGCGGGCAATCCGGCCAATCCACAGCTGGCTGCATTGGGACCATTCAAACGTGACCCGCTAAAAATGGAAATGGTCGGCAAAAATTACGCTGCTGCGGCCCAGATCTTTGATCGGGCGGGTTGGAAGTAGGAATTCACGGCGCTGTCATCAATGCATGGCAAACTATTACCTGAATGCTGGTAGTACAACCGCCTGTTGCGTTACCGAGTATTGTCAGGAATGCCCAACATGCGTCGAATCAACCGCCCTAATCGTCTAAACACACTGGTGGCCGGTGCGTTGACCCGTCGTCAATTCTTACAGGCAACAACCGCCATGGCGGCGAGCGGGCTGGTTGGCGGATGCGCCAACTCGGCAGGCGGTACGGCGAATGCCGGCGCAGCATCCGCACCATTTACGTTCAAGTCGGTGCCGCCCTCGCTGGCGGACACCGTGGTCGTTGCCGAAGGTTATTCGGCAACGCCTTTTTTCCTGCATGGTGATCCGGTAACCGGCGACGTTGGCTGGAAATTTAACGCCGCCAATTCGTCCGATGAAGCGATGACACAGGCCGGCCAAATGCACGACGGGATGCATTTTTTCCCGTTGCCGCAGGGGTCGACGAATTCCGATCACGGATTGCTGGTCATGAATCATGAATACCCGCGTGCCGCGCAGTTGTTTCCGGATGGGGCGGAAAATATGTCCGCCGAAAAAGTGCGAAAAATGCAGGCGACAGTTGGGATGTCGGTGTTGGAGGTCAAGCGCGAAGCCGGTCAATGGAAGATCGTGCGCCCGTCTAAATATGCGCGCCGTATTCATGGGCTGACGCCAGCCCGCATCAGTGGTCCGGCAGCGGGCAAACCGCTGATGCAGTCGGCGTTGGACGCAACCGGCCGCGTGGCGACGGGCACGATGGCAAATTGCGGCATGGGCACCACACCGTGGGGAACGTATTTAACGTGTGAAGAGAACGTGCACGATTATTTCTCCACCAGGGGTGGTGCGCTGTCGCCGATGCAAAAGCGCTACCAGTTGCGTGCAACCGTTCAGTACCCGCATCCGAATTTTGATGTGCTTCATGACAGCAGCAAACACCCCAACGAATTTCACAAGGTTGGCTGGGTGGTTGAGTTGGATCCATACGATCCAACCTGGGTGCCCGCCAAGCGCACCGCCATTGGCCGCTGTTTTCACGAATCGGCACATCATTCAATCACCAAGGACGGCCGCGTGGTGATTTACACCGGCGACGACGCACGTTTTGAGTACGTCTATAAATTTGTCTCGCGCGACAAATGGCATGCCGACAATCGCGCGGCAAACCGTGATTTGCTTGATCACGGCACGCTATACGTGGCGCGTTTTGATGCGGGTCGCGATAACAACAGGACGGGTCGCTGGATTGCGCTCGAGCACGGCAAAAACGGACTGACTGCCGACAAGGGCTTTGCCTCGCAGGCCGATGTGCTGACATTCGCACGTGCGGCAGCGGATACGGTGGGTGCCACCAAATGTGACCGGCCGGAATGGATTGTGGTGCATGCACAAACGCGTGAAGTGTATGCAGCCTTCACCGGTAATCGTGATCGCGGCAAACCGGACAAGGAAGGCGCCACGCCGGTGAATCCACGGGTCAATAACTTGTTCGGGCACATCGTCCGCTGGCGGGAAGCCGGAAATGATGCGGCGGCTGAAACATTTGAATGGGATGTGTTTATCAGTTGTGGTGATCCGTCGTCAACCGATGAAAACTTGCGTGGCAACGTCAAGGGCGACTTGTTTACCAATCCGGACACGTTGACCTTTGATTACGCCGGGCGCTTGTGGGCGTGTACCGATACTGCAGAGGCAACCGAGGAACAACTGAAATTTCGCGGCAACGACGCCATCGTCGCCATTGATCCGCAGACCGGCCAATCAAAGCGGTTTCTTGCCGGGCCAGATGGTGCCGAACTTACGGGCCTGACGTTTGCACCGGATATGCGCACGGCGTGGGTGAACGTACAGCATCCGATGAAAGGTTGGCCCAATACAAAATTGGATGGCAAACCGCGCACGGCAACCATAGTGATCCGCAAAAACGACGGTGGTGTGATCGGCAGTTAAGGGTTGGTTTGGCCCGGCATTGCGGTGCCGGCTGAAGCCGACTGAGGCTTGATCTGCAGCTTGGTCACGTCATAGCCTTTCATGGTCAGGCGCGCGCGAATTTCGGACATGGTTTTGCCGTCGAGTGCGGGGCTGCGCGACAATATCCACAAGAATTGTCGCGACGGTTCGCTGACGACTGCGTATTGATAAGACGGCTCGAGATCAATCACCCAATAGTCACCCCAAACGTGCGGCAGCCAGCCGAGATACCAGGGCGCGAAACGAACCTTGAGTTTTGCGGTGCTGTCCGGACCGGCAAACCTGGCGACACCAATGGCGTCATCAAAGCTGCCGTCGGCCATCTTGCAACGATTCCTGACCTCGATGGTGCCGTTCGCCTGCAATGCATAGGTTGCGGTGGTGTCGGCGATGCACTGTGCCTGAAACCGATTGGGAAACAGCGCGACTTCGTACCAGCGACCCATGTAACGCATCACATCGACGCGGTCAACGGCGCGGACCGGCGGTGCCGTTTTGGGTTCGGGTTTTTCCAGCGCCAGGGCCGCATGGCCTGCAAGCAGGGTCGCAACAAGCAGCGTGCCAATCAACAAAATCCTCATCCGATCAACAATGCCGCAGCCACGCGACGCCCTTCGCTCATCAACACATTGTAGGTTCGGCAGGCGGCGGCGGTATCCATCACGTCAAAGCCGATATGCGCCTTTGAAAATGCTGCCATGATGCGCGGATCGGGGAAGCGAAACACACTGCCGGCGCCAAAAATGACAAGGGCCGGCTCGAGCCTGATTACCTCATCGAAGTCGGCAAAGTTCAGGGTGGCGAGGTCGATCACATTCCAGGGCGATATCAGTTTGTCTGGCGTGACGATAACCGGATGTGCCAGACGGCTGCCATTGATATCGATATAGCCCGGTCCGTGCCCAAAAATGGTGTTTTGCCCGGCCGTGGTGTTCAGATGGAGCTTCATGGAAGAGTCATAAATAGTCGATTAGCATTCATTGCGGCTGAAAATTTACCCGTGTCTCAGCTACAATTAGTTTTGCACTGCACAATATTATAAATCCTGCACCTCCGGTCCCCCATGAACCACGAATTTTCCCGCATCAAACGCCTGCCGCCATACGTTTTTAATATTACCGCCGAGCTGAAGATGGCCGCGCGCCATCGCGGCGAAGATATCGTCGATATGTCGATGGGTAATCCGGATGGCTCAACGCCGCAGCATATTGTTGACAAGCTGGTCGAGGCCTCCAAACGGCCCAACACACACGGCTACTCGGTTTCCAAAGGGATTCCGCGCTTGCGTAAAGCCATTTGCGACTGGTACAAGCGGCGCTACGATGTCGATCTTGACCCTGACACCGAGGCAATTGTCACCATCGGCTCGAAAGAAGGCCTGGCGCATTTGATGCTGGCGACGCTCGACAGCGGTGACACCGTGCTGGTGCCCAATCCCAGTTATCCGATCCACATTTATGGCGCGGTGATTGCCGGCGCGCAAATCAAACATGTGCGCATGACCGAAGGCGTGGATTTTTTTGCCGAAGCCGAAAAAGCCATTCGCGAAAGTTATCCAAAACCCAAAATGCTGATTCTGGGTTTTCCGTCAAACCCGACTGCCATGTGTGTCGACC
>JANOEV010000115.1:0-3634 GCA_031413695.1 Burkholderiales bacterium | reverse complement strand
CAGGAAATCGTTGTCCGGATTCTCGGCGCAAATCCGCACTTCAATGGCGTGGCCGCCGGTGATGATTTCATGTTGGGTCAGGGGCAATGGTTCGCCGCTGGCAACGCGTAACTGCCATTCGACCAAATCCTCGCCGGTGGTCATCTCGGTGATCGGATGTTCGACCTGCAAGCGGGTGTTCATCTCCATAAAATAAAATTCGCGGTTTTCACCGGCGATAAATTCAATGGTACCGGCGCCACGGTAGTTAATGGCGGCAGCGGCGGCGACCGCGGCGTCACCCATTTTTTCGCGCATGCCGTCATCGGCCGCATCGAGGTAAGGCGATGGTGTTTCCTCGAGGATTTTTTGATGGCGGCGCTGGATCGAACATTCGCGTTCGAATAAATGCAGATAATTGCCGTGAGTATCACCAAACACCTGAAACTCAATATGGTGCGGGCCGAGGATATAACGCTCGATCAACACGTCGTCGTCACCAAACGCATTTTTGGCCTCGCGTTTGGCGGCGTCGAGTTGCGCCATGAATTCGGCGGCACTCTCAACCAGACGCATACCCTTGCCACCACCACCGGCTACCGCCTTGATGAGTTGCGGGTAGCCCACCTTTTTCGACTGTTCAGCCAGAAACGCCGAATCTTGGTTACCACCGTGATAACCGGGTACCACCGGCACACCGGCTTTTTCCATCAACGCCTTGGCGGCACTTTTGGACCCCATCAACGCGATGGCCTTTGGGGTCGGCCCGATAAACGCGATGCCGGCTTTTTCACAGGCGGCAGCGAACGCTTCATTCTCGGATAGGAAGCCATAACCGGGATGCACCGCTTCTGCACCACATCGTTTGGCGATGGCTAGAATGGCGTCGGCTTTTAAATAGGAGTCAATCGGTCGGGGGCCGCCAAGGTGGTATGCCTCGTCGGCCTGACTGACGTGCTGCGCATGAATGTCGGCATCGGAGTAAACGGCAACCGTCTTGATGCCCATGCGTTTGCAGGTGCGGATGACCCGGCAGGCGATTTCGCCGCGATTGGCGATGAGAATTTTTGTAAACACGATGTCCGGACGTCAGGTGATCAGCAGGTTGACCAGTGTCAAAACCCACATCAGTATCAGTATTGTGCAACTGGTGAGAAACGCATAAAAACGCTGCATGACGACATTCGATGTGCACTGAAAATAACTGTGGAAACATCGCGCCACAACATAGCCCCAGGCGAGTGCCAGCAGCAACGGGGCGTTTATCTTGGTGACATAAATGACGATGACAATGGTATAAAAAAGAACCGGAATTTCAAAAAGATTGCGAAAATTATCCGAAGCACGGCTATCGCTGATGGCTGCCGACATTTCCGCCGACGTCGCCACTTTTTGTGGATGCATGCGGTTGGTCTTCATAAAAGCGACGCGGCGGCGCAGCATGGTGCCGGCGACCACACACACCAGCAACAACATGGCAAACAGTGGAAAGAGAATTTGTTTTGATTCCATTAGGCACCTATCGTCCAGTTTGGTTTACGTTTATCCAGAAAGGCGCGCAGGCCTTCCTGGCCTTCGGCACTGACGCGCACACGTGCAATGCGTGCGGCGGTGTCACCAATCAATTCGGTCGACAACGGCTGATTGGCGACAGCCTTGATCAATTGTTTGGCCTCACCAATGGCAGTCGGGCCGGCGGCGAAGATGGCGGCGATGATTTCTTCAATCTTCAAATCCATGTCGTCGTCGCTATTGCACAATTCTGATAACAAGCCGAGACGGTAACCTTCGCCGGCATCAAACCGCTCGCCGGTCAGAAAATAGCGGTGCGCGGCGCGCTCACCGATGGCGGCAATGACGTAGGGTGAAATCACTGCAGGGATCAGTCCCAAACGCACCTCGGACAGGGCAAACGCCGCGTCGTGGGTGCCGACGGCAATATCGCAACACGCAATCAAGCCGACACCACCACCATAGGCCGCGCCTTGCACACGCGCGATGGTTGGTTTTGACAGGCTGTGCAGCGTGTGCATCAATTCACCCAGCGCCATCGCATCGCGGGTGTTTTCGGCTTCACTGTAGGCGGCAACCCGCTCCATCCAATTCAGGTCGGCACCGGCGGAAAACGATTTGCCGTTGGCCGACATGACCACCACCCGCACGTCGGGCAATTGATCCAGCGCCTTCAAATGCTGCGTTAAATCGGCGATCAATGCGTCGTCGAAGGCGTTGTGTTTGTCGGGCCGGTTGAGTGTGACGATGGCAATCGGGCCGTCTACTTCGGAAATGACATAACTCATCTGGCTACATCCTGAAGACGCCGTAATCGGTCTTCTCAATCGGTGCGTTCATCGAAGCAGAAACGGCCAGCCCCAGCACCATGCGGGTTTGGGCGGGGTCGATCACGCCGTCATCCCACAGCCGCGCTGTTGCGTAGTAGGGGTTGCCCTGTTTTTCATATTGATCGCGAATCGGCGCTTTAAAGGCTTCTTCTTCGTCGGCCGACCAAACACCGCCTTTGCCTTCGATGCCGTCGCGTTTAACCGTCGAGAGTACCGAGGCGGCTTGTTCGCCACCCATGACCGAAATACGTGCGTTCGGCCACGCCCATAAAAAGCGCGGATTAAATGCACGACCACACATGCCGTAATTGCCGGCGCCGAACGAGCCGCCGATGATGACGGTAAATTTTGGCACCTTGGCGCATGAAACCGCCGTGACCATCTTGGCACCGTCCTTGGCGATGCCGCCGGTTTCGTATTTTTTGCCGACCATAAAGCCGGTGATGTTTTGCAGGAATATCAACGGCACGCCGCGCTGGTTGCACAGTTCGATAAAGTGCGTGCCCTTGAGCGCCGACTCGGAAAACAATATGCCGTTATTGGCGATGATGCCGACCGGATGTCCGTAGAGGTGGGCAAAGCCGCACACCAGTGTGGTGCCGTACAGCGCCTTGAATTCGTGAAAGTCCGAACTATCAACAATCCTCGCGATGATTTCGCGGATATCGAATGGCTGCTTGGTGTCTTTGGGGATGATGCCGTACAGCTCGTCGGCGGGGTATGCTGGTTCGACCACCTCACGCATTGCCAGCGGAGAGAACTTTTCACGATTCAGATGCGAGACAATTTCGCGGGCGATGCCGAGTGCGTGTTTGTCGTTTTCGGCCAGATGGTCGGTGACACCCGAGGTGCGTGAATGCACATCGCCACCACCCAATTCTTCGGCGGTGACGACTTCACCGGTTGCCGCCTTCACCAACGGCGGACCACCCAGAAAAATGGTGCCTTGATTCTTGACGATAATCGACTCATCACACATCGCCGGCACATAGGCACCGCCGGCGGTACATGAGCCCATCACACAGGCAATCTGCGGAACACCTTTGGCAGACAGGTTGGCCTGATTGAAGAAGATGCGACCAAAGTGCTCCTTGTCCGGAAACACCTCATCCTGCAGCGGTAAAAATGCGCCGCCGGAATCGACCAGATAGACACACGGCAAATTGTTCTGCATCGCGACTTCTTGTGCACGCAAGTGCTTTTTGACCGTCATCGGATAGTAGGTTCCGCCCTTGACGGTGGCATCGTTGGCGACAATCACGCAGTCGATACCGGAAATACGGCCAATGCCGGTGATGACACCCGCACCGGGC
>JANOEV010000114.1:0-3635 GCA_031413695.1 Burkholderiales bacterium | reverse complement strand
CATTTAATGCCACCACTGTCGTTCGCATTTCGCCGATCAGTGCCAACGCTGTTTGACCGCCTTCACGCCCAACCAAGCGCCCCACCAAATCGTTTGCCTGAATGCCGGTGGTGCCCTCGTAAATGGTCGAAATACGCGAATCGCGGTAATACTGCGCCGCGCCGGTTTCTTCGATAAAGCCCATGCCGCCGTGCACCTGCACACCAAGCGATGTCGCCTGGATACCGACCTCGGTCGACCAGCCTTTTACGATCGGAATCATCAAATCGACCAGCGCCTGATTCATGCGCTTGGTGGTCTCATCGGTTGAATGCTCGGCAATATCAAGACACTTGGCGGTCCAATAACTCAGCGCACGCGCCGCTTCGGTATAGGCGCGCATGGTCAGCAACATGCGTTTGATATCGGGGTGGTAAATGATCGGCACCGATTTTGGTTTGTCGCCCAATGACGCGGGAACCGCCGTGGTTGGGCGGCCCTGCACCCGGTCACGCGCCCACACCAACGCATGCTGGTAGGCGCGTTCAGAAATCGAAATACCTTCCAGCGCCACACCCAGCCGTGCGGCATTCATCATCACAAACATGTATTCGAGGCCGCGGTTGATTTCACCGATCGGATAACCGATTGCGCCGCCCTGATCTTCGCCAAACAACATCACACAGGTGGGGCTGGCGTGGATGCCGAGTTTGTGTTCAATCGAGGCACACTTGACGTCGTTGCGTTTGCCAATGCCGCCATCGGCGTTGACCATGAATTTCGGCACCAGAAACAGCGAAATACCCTTGACGCCCTCTGGCGCACCCTCAACCCGCGCCAGCACCAGGTGAATGATGTTATCGGTGTAATCGTGTTCGCCGTAGGTGATAAAAATTTTCTGGCCGGAAATTTTGTATGAACCGTCGCCGACCGGTACCGCCTTGGTCCGCACCAGCGCCAGATCGGAGCCCGCCTGTGGCTCGGTCAAATTCATGGTGCCGGTCCATTTTCCCAGCGCCATATTCGGCAGGAACTTGCCTTTTAATTCCTGTGACGCGTGCTGATCAAGCGCTTCAACCGCAGCGAGCGTCAGGAACGGGCACAACTTGAAGGCCATGTTGGCACTGCCCAACATTTCCGCCACGGGTGTGGCCACCACATGCGGCAAGCCCTGTCCGCCAAATTCCACCGGCGCTTCGAGACCACTCCAGCCACCCTCGACATACTTCCAATACGCATCCTTGAAGCCGGCTGGTGTGGTGACAACACCATTGGCAATTTTTGCGCCTTCGACGTCGCCCGATCGGTTCAACGGTGCCAGCACCTCGGCCGAAAACTTGCCCGCCTCTTCAAAAATCGCATCGACCAAATCCTCGGTGACCTCCTCGCAGCCGGGCAACCGGCCAACCTCGTCGAGCCCGACAACATGCTTCAATACAAACGAAATATCTTTCAGCGGTGCGGTGTAGTGCGACATGACGTTGATCCGGTTGGGTTTGTTTGGGTTTGGTGGCAGATATTTGGGAATGGTGATATCAGAGTGCTGCAGTCAGCTCGGGCACCAGCGTAAACAAATCACCGACCAAGCCGTAATCGGCAAACTGGAAAATCGGCGCTTCGGCATCTTTGTTGATCGCCACAATCACCTTGCTGTCTTTCATGCCGGCCATATGCTGGATTGAACCTGAGATGCCGATTGCGATATAAAGTTCGGGGGCAACAATCTTGCCGGTCTGGCCGACCTGGTAATCGTTGGGGACAAAGCCGGCATCGACCGCCGCGCGGGAGGCACCAAGGGCCGCGCCAAGTTTGTCGGCGAGCGGCTCCAAAATTTGCCGATATTTGTCGCCATCACCGAGCCCGCGTCCACCGGAAACAATCCGTTTGGCGTCGACCAATTCAGGACGGTCTGATTTTGACAGCTCTTGGCCGGTGACGGTTGCAAGACCGGTATCGGCACCGGCGGCAATGTTTTCGATCACCCCCGCACCGCCGGTTGCGGCAACCGCGTCGAAGCCGGTGGCGCGCACTGTCATCACTTTGATCGCATCCGTTGATTGCACGGTGGCAAACGCACTACCGGCATAGATCGGTCGCACAAAGGTATCGGCTGATTCAACCGCGATCACGTCCGACAATTGCGCAACATCGAGCATCGCCGCCACGCGTGGCGCGGTATTCTTGCCCGAAGCCGACGCCGGAAACAAAACGTGTGAATAGTTTTTTGCCAACCCCACCACCAATGGCGCAAGATTTTCGGCAACCGGATGCGCGTATTGTGCCGCATCCGCGACCAACACCTTGGTCACCCCGGCAATGGCGGCGGCGGCAGTTGCCGCACCGGCACATGCACTACCGGCAATCAGCACATGAATGTCGCCGCCAATCTTGGTCGCGCAGGCAACCGCATTGGTCACGCCCGACTTGATTTGATTGTTATCGTGGTCGGCAATAATAAGAATGGCCATGCTAATCCTTGAAGATTGAATCCCCGCCTTCGCTGGGATGATTTAATTTCCCATCGGGAAACACTGAACATCAAAACTGATTTGATTTCCCTGCTGAACAACAAAATTGGATCCCCGCCTTCGCGGGGATGATTTGATTTCCCTCTGGGAAATCAAATCACTTTCGCTTCGTTTTTGAGTTTGTCGACCAGCGCCGCAATATCGGCAACCATCACCCCACCTTTGCGTTTGGGTGGTTCGACCACCTTCAGCGTCTTCAGGCGCGGCGCGACATCGGCGCCAAGAGATTCCGGGGTGATGATATCCAGCGGCTTTTTCTTCGCCTTCATGATATTCGGCAGGGTCGCATAACGCGGCGTGTTCAAGCGCAAATCGGCGGTGATGATGGCCGGCAACTTCAACTGCACAGTTTCCGACCCGCCGTCGATTTCACGTGTCACAGTCGCCTCAGCACCGCTGACAACAACCTTCGACGCAAATGCCGCCTGTGACCAGCCCAGCAACGCCGCCAACATCTGGCCGGTCTGGCTCGAATCATCATCAATGGCTTGTTTGCCGAGAATCACCAACTGTGGTGACTCTTTTTCCACCAGCGCCTTTAACACCTTGGCGACACCAAGCGGCTGCACCTCGACATTGGTTTCGACCAAAATCGCCCGGTCCGCACCCATGGCGAGCGCGGTACGCAGCGTTTCCTGGCACTGGGTGACACCAACGGAAACCGCAATAATCTCCGTTGCAACGCCGGCCTCCCGCAGTTTGAGTGCCTCTTCAATGGCGATTTCATCAAACGGATTCATCGACATCTTGACGTTGGCAAGTTCAATGCCGGTTTGGTCGGCCTTAACACGCACCTTGACGTTGTAATCGACCACGCGCTTTACGGGAACAAGAATTTTCATCGGGCAGGATTTCTACGGGGATTAAGGGAATGGACGGGGCGGACGAAACGGTAAATTCAAACGCTTGTTTGAATTATAGAGGAGCGACTGTCTAATTTGAATTGGCGAGATGGGAATATCGGCACTGTACTTGCAGGGGCAAATCGTAAAGACACCTTTGCCGCGTGCCCTTTCCACGCCGTTTTGCCTGAAAAGGCGCCGCCGCATTCACGTTTTTATTTTGCCGTTGCCAAATTTAATACTTTGCGGCGTGTTGCCGCCAGACAGTTATGCAAAAAAACAGCCC
>JANOEV010000113.1:0-2188 GCA_031413695.1 Burkholderiales bacterium | reverse complement strand
GGCAGCGTGGGTAAGCGCCTTGATTTTCTGATGCAGGAACTGCATCGTGAAGCCAATACGCTGGGATCAAAATCGGTGGATGCAGAGGTATCGCGCGCCTCCATGGAAATGAAAATTCTGATTGAGCAGATGCGCGAACAAATTCAAAATATCGAATAGCCCGCACTTTAAACCCGAACACGGATGCAACAGCAATGAATCACTCGGTTTCCGGCTGCCTATACGTCATCGTTGCCCCGTCCGGTGCGGGCAAATCGAGCCTCGTGAATGCATTGCTGGAGAGAGAGCCTGATATTGGCTTGTCGATTTCCTACACAACGCGACCGCCGCGCCCTGGTGAAGAATCCGGTCGGGAATACTTCTTTGTCACGCGCGAGGAGTTTGCGGAAATGGTCACACGCGGCGAGTTTCTGGAACACGCCGAGGTTTATGGCAATTTTTACGGCACTTCCAAGAAATGGATCGAAGACACCCGTGCCACGGGCGCCGACGTTTTGCTTGAAATTGACTGGCAGGGTGCGCGGGCGGTCAAAAAGATCTTCCCGGACATGGTTTATATCTACATTCTGCCGCCGTCGATCGATGAACTCGAACGGCGGCTGGTCAAACGCGCAAAGGACACACCGGAAGTGATTGAGCGGCGTTTGGGCGAGGCCCGCGAGGACCTGAAACACGTCCATAAGGCCGACTATGTTATTATTAACCAAGACTTTAGCGTGGCTTTGGCAGATTTATGTGCCATTACGCGGGCGTGTCAATTGACCGCCTCCCGGCAGATTTCCCGACACGCCGATTTAATCAAGTAACCCGCAACCCGTTTTCCATTGGTGTCGCCTGCGACGCCAATGATTTGTTTTCCCTGAAATTTGACCTGTTGGAGCAGCAAATGGCCCGTATTACCGTCGATGATTGCATCAAATTAATTCCAAACCGCTTCGAGTTGACGCTGGTCGCGACCACCCGTGCCCGCCAGCTTGCGCTCGGTTCGGCGCCATATGTTGAAGCCGGCAAGGACAAACCGTGCGTGATTGCCCTGCGCGAAATCGCCGGCGGCCACATCAAAGTCGACATTCTGAAGCCGATCGCGCCAAGCATTCCGACGGTGCCTGCTGACATGTAGTTTCACGGGAGGGGGTTCGTGTGTTGCCAAATACCAGTCCTCAACCCGCGCCTTTGCCGAAAGCGTCGCTCGACGCGTCGCCAACGCACGCTGACGCGCAGACTGGCACATTAACCCTGCCGACCATCATTGATCCGGTCCAGGCGCTGGAAGCGCAGACGCTCGCCGTTTCCGAGGTGGCGTCGCTCAAGTCGATCATTGCAACCTATCTCAAGCCGGCCGACATCGAAAAGGTCGAGGCGGCGTACGCCATTGCACGCGATGCGCACGCCGGGCAAACGCGATTGTCGGGCGAGCCGTACATCACCCATCCGCTCGCCGTTGCAACCCTGTTGGCGCAATGGCATCTTGATGCACAAGCGCTGATTGCGGCGATCCTGCACGACGTGGTCGAGGACACCCCCACCACCAAGGACGATATCGCCAAACTGTTTGGCAAGGCGGTGGCGGACCTGGTTGACGGCGTGTCGAAACTCGACAAATTACAATTCGCCACGCTCGAAGAGGCGCAGGCGGAAAACTTCCGCAAAATGCTGCTGGCGATGGCGCGTGACGTCCGGGTGATCCTCATCAAGCTGGCCGACCGGCTGCACAACATGCGCACCCTCGATGCGGTGCGCCAAAGCAAACAGGAACGGGTGGCGCGCGAGACGCTGGAAATCTATTCGCCGATTGCCAATCGCCTCGGCCTGAACGCGGTGTACTACGAGTTCGAGGATCTTGGCTTTAAGGTGCTGCACCCGAACCGGTTTGCGGTGCTCGACAAAGCGGTCAAGGCGGCGCGCGGCAACCGGCGCGAAGTGGTCGGCAAAATCCTTGAGGCGATCAAGAGCCGTCTCGCCGAATTCAATGTCAAAGCGATTGTGTCCGGGCGGGAAAAACACATTTCGTCGATTTACAAAAAGATGCAGGAAAAACACATTTCCTTTTCCGATGTGTTGGATATCTACGGTTTTCGTATCATCGTCGATGACATGCCGTCGTGTTATGTGGCATTGGGCGCGCTGCACACACTGTACAAACCGTTTCCGGGAAAGTTCAAGGACTACATCGCCATCCCGAAAAACA
>JANOEV010000112.1:0-7272 GCA_031413695.1 Burkholderiales bacterium | reverse complement strand
CATCTTCCTCTCGTTTGTCCCTCTTGTTTTATGGGCTCTGTGAGCTTGTCAAGGGTATGGACGAGAGCGAAAGCCCTGTTACCCGCATGGCTGACGACAAAGAAAAATTTTCCGCATTGGCATTCAAGTTGATGACAGACCCGTTTGTCGGTCAACTGACGTTTGTCCGTGTTTATTCCGGCATTTTGTCCAAGGGTGACACCGTATACAACCCGGTGCGCGGCAAGAAAGAACGTATCGGTCGTATTGTGCAAATGCATGCAAATAACCGCCAGGAAATCGATGAGATTTGTGCGGGCGATATTGCGGCCTGTATCGGCATGAAGGACGTAACAACGGGTGAAACGTTGTGTGATCCAAACGCGATTTTGACGTTGGAGCGCATGGTATTCCCGGAGCCGGTAATCTCTCAGGCGGTTGAGCCAAAGACAAAGGTCGATCAGGAAAAGATGGGTATCGCGCTGAGCCGTCTTGCCGCTGAAGATCCTTCGTTCCGTGTGCGGACCGATGAGGAGTCGGGTCAGACGATTATTTCCGGCATGGGTGAATTGCACCTTGAGATCATTGTTGACCGCATGAAGCGCGAATTTGGCGTTGAGGCGTCGGTTGGCAAGCCACAAGTGGCATACCGCGAAACAATTCGTGGAACGGTTGAGAACGCCGAAGGCAAGTTTGTCAAACAGTCGGGCGGCCGCGGTCAGTATGGCCACGTCGTCTTGAAGGTTGAGCCTCAAGAGCCAGGCAAGGGCTTTGAATTTGTCGATGCCATCAAGGGTGGTGTGGTCCCACGTGAATTCATTCCAGCCGTCGAAAAAGGCTTGTTGGAAACCCTGCCAAACGGCGTGTTGGCCGGCTATCCGGTTGTGGACGTAAAGGTCACGTTGCATTTTGGTTCTTACCATGACGTCGACTCAAACGAAAACGCGTTCAAGATGGCGGCATCGATGGGCTTCAAGGACGGCATGCGTAAAGCCAGCCCTGTGTTGCTCGAGCCAATGATGGCGGTCGAGGTCGAAACGCCTGAAGATTATGCCGGTACTGTGATGGGTGATTTGTCCTCACGCCGCGGCATGGTTCAAGGTATGGAAGATATTTCTGGCGGCGGCGGCAAAGTAATCAAAGCCGAGGTGCCTCTTTCAGAGATGTTCGGTTATTCGACATCGCTGCGCTCGGCGACACAAGGCCGTGCAACTTATACGATGGAATTCAAGCATTACTCTGAGGCGCCGAAGCACGTCGCCGAAGCCATCATCAACACCAAAAAATAGTTTTTGAATTAGATACCTTTGACGAGGACAGAAAATGGCAAAAGGCAAGTTTGAGCGTACCAAGCCACACGTAAACGTTGGCACGATTGGTCACGTGGATCACGGCAAGACGACGCTGACGGCGGCGATCACGACGGTATTGGCGAAGAAATTTGGTGGTGAGGCCAAGGCCTACGACCAGATTGACGCGGCACCGGAAGAAAAAGCACGCGGTATTACGATTAATACCGCCCACGTTGAATACGAAACCGCCAACCGCCATTACGCACACGTTGACTGCCCCGGCCACGCCGACTACGTCAAGAACATGATTACCGGTGCGGCGCAGATGGACGGCGCGATCCTGGTTTGTTCGGCTGCTGACGGCCCGATGCCACAAACGCGTGAGCACATCCTCCTGGCACGCCAGGTCGGTGTACCGTACATCGTCGTGTTCCTGAACAAATGCGACATGGTTGACGACGCCGAATTGCTCGAACTCGTTGAGATGGAAGTCCGCGAACTCCTGTCGAAGTACGACTTCCCGGGCGACGACATTCCAATCATCAAAGGCTCGGCCTTGAAGGCCATGGAAGGCGACACCGGCGAGATGGGCGAAGGCGCCATCATGAAGCTGGCCGACGCACTCGACAACTACATTCCAGAGCCAAAGCGTGCATTGGACGGCGCATTCCTGATGCCGGTTGAAGACGTATTCTCCATTTCCGGTCGCGGCACGGTGGTGACCGGTCGTATTGAGCGCGGCATCGTCAAGGTTGGTGAAGAGATCGAGATCATTGGTCTGAAAGCCACCCAAAAGACCATTTGTACCGGCGTTGAGATGTTCCGTAAGCTGCTTGACCAAGGTCAGGCTGGCGACAACGTGGGTATCTTGTTGCGCGGCACCAAGCGTGAAGACGTCGAGCGTGGTCAGGTATTGGCCAAGCCGGGTTCGATCACCCCGCACACCGACTTTGAAGCTGAAATCTACGTCTTGAGCAAAGATGAGGGCGGACGTCACACCCCGTTTTTTAACGGCTACCGTCCACAGTTTTATTTCCGCACCACCGACGTGACGGGCGCCTTGCAGCTGCCGGCCGGCACCGAGATGGTGATGCCTGGTGACAACGTCAAGATTGTGGTGCAGTTGATTGCCCCGATTGCGATGGAAGAGGGTCTGCGGTTTGCGATCCGCGAAGGCGGCCGTACCGTGGGCGCAGGCGTGGTCTCAAAGGTTTTGAAGTAAACAAGTAACGCCGGAAAACAAATCGTGGGGGTGGTCGCCATTAACTGCGAATCTCCTGCGGCAAATGAATTCCGAAAGAATTAACCAAGTAACGGCTGCATTTGAAGCGGCCCAAAGGAAACGAGATGGCAACAGCACAACTCGCCAAGCAGAAAATTCGTATTCGCCTTAAGGCGTTTGACTATCGCTTGATCGATCAGTCGGCGGCAGAAATCGTTGAAACGGCGAAGCGCACGGGTGCGGTCGTTAAAGGACCGGTTCCATTGCCGACAAAAATCGAGCGTTTTGACTTGTTGCGTTCCCCACACGTTAATAAAACCTCACGCGACCAAATGGAAATCCGGACGCATTTGCGTTTGATGGATATCATCGACCCAACCGACAAAACAGTTGACGCGCTGATGAAGTTAGATTTGCCTGCCGGTGTCGACGTCGAAATTAAGCTGTAAGTTGTTGATTTATCGGAGAGAGGCGGCTATAATTCGGCCTCTTTTCTGTTTGGATTGAGCCGAAAAGGCCGACAAACGCTGCTGTAAATGATTCAACCCGTTCGCCAATTGTAGCGAACACCTCGTAACTCTTTGATATGTAAGGAGTTAGAGGCTAAACATAAAAGGAACGAAGATGAGCTTAGGTCTCGTCGGCCGGAAGGTCGGCATGACTCGCATATTTGCGGAAGATGGTTCTGCCATCCCTGTAACAGTGCTTGACGTGTCGAATAACCGAGTCACACAACTCAAAACCCCCGAAAATGACGGTTATGCAGGCGTACAAGTTGCATTTGGTACGCGTCGTGCATCACGTGTGGCCAAGGCGCAAGCCGGCCATTACGCTAAAGCTGGTGTTGAAGCCGGCTCCGTTGTTAAAGAATTCAACGTAACGCCTGAAAAACTTGCCGAAATCAAAGTCGGTGAGATTCTTTCCGTCGAAATGTTCGCCGTTGGCCAAAAGGTCGATGTGTCAGGCACTACGCTCGGTAAAGGCTTTTCTGGTGTTATCAAGCGCCACCACTTCTCGTCAAACCGTGCTTCCCACGGTAACTCCAAGTCGCATAACGTACCGGGCTCGATCGGTATGGCGCAGGATCCGGGTCGTGTGTTTCCGGGTAAGCGCATGGCTGGGCATCTGGGTGACGTCTCATCGACAATGCCGATGCTCGAAGTCGCGCGTGTTGATGTTGCGCGCTCACTGATCCTCGTCAAGGGCGCGGTTCCGGGTGCAAAGAACGGCACAGTTGTTGTTCGCCCCGCTGCGAAGGCTCCTAAAGCGAAGGGAGCGAAATAATGGAACTTAAAGTTATCAACGACAAGGGCGCAGCCAACGGTACCATTGCCGCCTCCGCCGAGTTATTCGGCCGCGACTACAACGAAGCGCTTGTCCATCAGGTTGTCACCGCCTACCAAGCCAACGCACGTTCGGGCAACCGCGCGCAAAAAGGTCGGAGCGATGTTCAAAAATCAACCAAAAAGCCATGGCGTCAAAAGGGTACGGGCCGCGCTCGTGCCGGTATGGCTTCTTCCCCGCTGTGGCGGGGCGGTGGTAGGATTTTCCCGAACTCACCTGACGAAAATTTTTCGCAAAAGGTGAATCGCAAAATGTATCGCGCCGGAATCGCCGCGATTCTTTCGCAGCTGGTTCGTGAAAATCGTCTTTCTGTAATCGACGAAATGAAGCTGGATGCGCCGAAGACCAAAGAACTCGTTGCGAAGCTGAAGGGCATGGGGCTTGCCCAAGTGCTGATCATCACCGACGACTTCAACGAAAACCTCTATCTCTCCTCCCGCAATTTGGAGCATGTGATGGTGATCGAAGCCAAACACGCTGATCCGGTCAACCTGGTGCGTTTCGCAAACGTCGTGCTGACCAAAGGCGCGGTCAAACAATTCGAAGAGGTGCTCGCATGAACGCTGAACGTCTAATGACGGTTCTGTTGCGACCCGTTATATCTGAAAAGGCCACCATGGTGGCCGACAAACAAAAGCAGGTCGTTTTTGAAGTGCTGCCAAGCGCAACCAAGGCAGACGTCAAGGCGGCCGTTGAACTGCTCTTCAAAGAACAAAAAGTTGAAGTGGCCAGTGTCAATATCGTCAATCAAAAAGGCAAAGCGAAGCGTCACGGACGTTTTGAAGGCCGTCGCAATCACGTCAAGAAGGCTTATGTCTGCTTGAAGGGTGAAGGCGATATTCAGTTTACGGAAGGAGCGGCATAATGGCTCTCGTAAAAACAAAACCGACCTCACCAGGCCGCCGCAGTATGTTGAAAGTGGTTAACGCCGCTTTGCATAAGGGCGCGCCACACTTTGCGCTGCTTGAGCCGCAATCAAAAAACGCCGGACGTAACCATCACGGTCATATCACCACGCGTCATCAGGGTGGTGGCCATAAGCAGCATTATCGGATCATCGATTTCAAGCGCAACGACAAAGACGGCATCGCCGCAAAGGTCGAACGTTTGGAATACGACCCAAACCGTAGCGCCAACATTGTTTTGCTCTGTTATGCGGACGGCGAGCGTCGTTACATGATCGCGCCAAAGGGTGTTGAAGTCGGACAGTCGGTTGTGTCTGGCCAGGACGCGCCAATCAAGGTTGGTAATTGCTTGCCGATTCGTAACATTCCGGTTGGTTCAACCATCCATTGCATTGAGTTGCTGCCCGGGAAAGGTGCCCAATTGGCGCGCTCCGCAGGTGCGTCGGTTCAATTGCTTGCACGCGAAGGTCTTTACGCCCAATTGCGCATGCGATCGGGTGAAATTCGCAAAGTCCACGTTGACTGCCGCGCAACAATCGGCGAAGTCGGCAATGCTGAACACGGCTTGCGCGTGATCGGCAAGGCTGGTGCAAATCGCTGGCGCGGCTGGCGTCCAACGGTGCGCGGCATTTGTATGAACCCGGTGGATCACCCGCACGGTGGTCGTTCCAACGGTGGCGGTCATCCACGCACACCTTGGGGCCAGGCGACAAAGGGTCTTAAGACCCGCACCAACAAGCGCACACAGAATATGATCGTTCGCGATCGTCGGAAAGGTTAATCGACATGTCACGTTCCGTTAAAAAAGGGCCGTTTGTTGACGGCCACCTGATGGCAAAAGTTGAAAAGGCTGCCGCCATTAAAGATAGAAAGCCGATCAAGACCTGGTCGCGCCGTTCTACCGTCCTGCCAGATTTTGTTGGTCTGACCATTGCGATTCATAACGGGAAGCAACACATTCCCATTTTTATCAGCGAAAACATGGTTGGTCACAAGCTTGGTGAATTTGCGCTGACGCGTACCTTCAAAGGCCATCCGGCCGACAAGAAGGCCGCTGCATCGGCCAAGAAATAAGGAGCGACCACCAAATGAACGTTTCCGCTAATCTCTGGGGTGTACGCCTCTCCGCGCAAAAAGGTCGGCTTGTTGCTGACCTGATCCGCGGTAAAAAAGTTGACCAAGCCCTCAACATCCTCACCTTCACGCCTAAAAAGGGCGCGACGATTATCAAAAAGGTGTTGGAATCCGCAATTGCAAACGCTGAGCACAACAACGGCGCCGACATCGATGATCTTAGTGTTGCCAAGATCATTGTTGAAAAAGGTCCTGTGTTGAAGCGCTTTACAGCGCGTGCAAAAGGCCGTGGTAATCGTATTGTCAAGCCAACATGTCACGTATTCGTGACTGTCGGTGACGGCAAGCAATAAGGGGTAACGATGGGTCAAAAAATCTCTCCAACCGGTTTTCGTCTTGCGGTTACCAAAAACTTCGCATCGAAGTGGTATGCCAACAGCAAAAACTTTCCGATCATGTTGCTGGAAGACATCAAGGTTCGCACCTATCTGAAGAAGAAGTTGGCGAATGCATCTGTCGGCAAGATCATCATTGAGCGTCCGGCAAAAAATGCCAAGATCACAATTTACTCGTCCCGTCCGGGCGTGGTGATCGGCAAAAAAGGCGAGGATATCGAAAACCTCCGTGTTAGTCTGACCAAGATGATGGGCGTGCCGGTTCACGTCAACATTGAGGAAATTCGCAAGCCTGAGACGGATGCGCAGTTGATTGCCGACGGCATCACAGCGCAGCTCGAAAAGCGCGTCATGTTCCGTCGTGCGATGAAGCGCTCGATGCAAAATGCAATGCGCTTGGGTGCACAAGGTATCAAGATCACGTCAAGCGGCCGATTGAATGGCGCCGAGATCGCGCGTACCGAATGGTATCGCGAGGGTCGCGTGCCACTTCATACACTGCGCGCTGATATTGATCAGGGGTTTTCTGAAGCCCACACAACATACGGTGTGATTGGTGTTCAGGTTCTCGTTTACAAGGGCAACATGCTGGCAAAAGGCGAAACGCCTGTAGCCGCACCGGAGCCACAAGTCGAGCCAGCGCGTAAACCGCGTGTAACCTCATGAACCCATTTTTTGCCTTTATTATCGCCCTCTTTGTCATCGCCGCGCTATTTCAAATAGATTTCTTTTTCACTATTTTTTACCTTTTCGCAGGCATTTACATTGTATCGCGGCTATGGGCGCAGCGCATTTTCCAAAATTTACACCTCAGCCGCAATTTAACCCCGCGCTCCTTTTTGGGCGATGAAATCACCGTAACAATTACCTTAACCAATCAGGGACTCCTGCCCATCCCCTGGCTATCCCTTAACGAAACTTTGCCCCTAGCCTTATCCAGCCCGCCCTTTTATCGCCAAGTGACGAGCATGGGCGGCCAAAGTAACCTCACCTTACAATATCAACTCCATGCCCGCGAGCGCGGCTATTACAAAATTGGCCCCCTCAGCCTAGAAACGGGC
>JANOEV010000111.1:0-3089 GCA_031413695.1 Burkholderiales bacterium | reverse complement strand
TTTTCCGGCAAGCAACTGGATCCATTGGTATTGCAAGCGGTTGGTATCCTGGAATTCGTCGACCAAAATGAACTTGAAGCGGTCGCGGTAGTGCTCAAGCAGTGGCGCATTTTTCGCCAGCAGCTCATAGCAGCGCAACAGCAACTCGGCAAAGTCGGTCACACCCTCGCGCTGGCATTGCTCCTCGTACGCCAGATACAACTCGACCTGGCGGCGCGTGAATTCATCTTTTGCCTCGACCCGGTTGGCACGCAGACCCTGCTCTTTGGCGCTGTTGATGAACCACGCCAGTTCACGCGGCTTGAATTTTTCGTCGTCAATATTGAGGGTCTTCAGCAGGCGCTTGATGGCCGATTGCTGGTCGGCAGAATCCAAAATCTGGAAAGTCTGCGGCAAATTTGCGTCGCGGTGATGCGCGCGCAACAACCGGTTGCAAAGGCCGTGAAACGTGCCGACCCACATGCCGCGCGTGTTGATCGGCATCATCGCCGACAGGCGCGTCAACATTTCCTTCGCCGCCTTGTTGGTAAACGTGACCGCAAGAATACCGCCCGGGGATGCCTGCCCGGATTGAATGAGATAGGCGATGCGTGTCGTCAACACGCGCGTCTTGCCGGAGCCCGCACCGGCCAGAACCAGCGATGAGGCGCGCGGCAGCGTGACGGCTTTTAACTGCTCAGGGTTGAGATTGTCGAGAAGGCGCGGATGGACGGCGGCGAGATTGGGCGTGGCGGTGTGGTCTGACGACATCATGGGTCACTGCAAATAAGTTAGTCATGATTATAGGTGCCTTGCCGTTGGCGATTCCACCGCAGGCCTGGTACAAACAAAAAAATTATCGGGAAATCTTCACATCGCCGAGGTTGAATTCTGCGCCAATTTTCGCGGCAAGATCTTTTGCCTCGGGCTCACCGCCCAGGCGCGAGATGGTGAGCGTATTGTTTGCCGCCCGCTCAACCGGGTAGCCGGCATCACGCATCGACCGGCTGGCATCGAGCATGGCATCACGCGAGGCAAATCCCGCCGCGGTGACTTTCCAAATACCGTCACGCCTTGCACCCTTGCCCGCCTCGAGCTCGGTTTCCTTTGCCCAGATGTCGAGTTGTTTGGCATCGAGAAAGGAAACGGGCTCCGGCGGCGCGTTGCGGGTCGACTGGAAGAACTGCAGGGGCTGATCAAGCCGTATTGTTTTGTTGTTGTTCCCGGTGACCTCGATCTTGCCTTCGATCAGGCAGACAATATCCTTGTTTGCACTGCCGCGGCCCCACAAATCCGTGCCGCGAATACCGATGGTCGCATTGTTGCCAACACGGATATTGACATTGCGCGGCTGCGTTTTGGCCAGCACACGGGTGGTGAACCGGAACGCGCCATCCAGAACATTGAGTGCGGCGTTGTAGACACCGGCCTTGCGTTCGGCGGCGACAATTTCGAATGTGGCGTTTTCGCCGAGGCGCACCAGGCTGCCCTCGTTCAAGGCGATGATCATGCGCGCGCCGCGACCCGTGCGAAGTTTGTCGCCGGCGCGCAAATCAATTCCCGGCGTCGCCGGAACGGTCAAACCGCCCCTGTCGAGAAATGCGGGCAGTTGCAGACTTTCAATGGTGCCGACAGTCGACGCCGCATGGGCGCTGGTGAAAAACAAAGATGCCAGCATTAAAACGGCTGACGCCATCAATTGGGTCGTTTTTTTCATCATGGTTTCCAAAATTAATGGGGCGGATGCCGCCCCGAATGAACGAAATCGATCATCTTCACGAGAGTCGGCGATAAGGGGTGTCTGTATAATGCCCGATCCGTCACAATTACGCATTCGCAGGCCACATGGATTCATCGTACCAACCAAAATTGATTGAAAAAGCCGCCCAGGATGCCTGGACCCAAGCGGATAGTTACCGGGTCACCGAATACGCCACCGACAAAAACGGTCAACCCAAACCCAAGTTTTACGCCTGCTCGATGCTGCCGTATCCCTCCGGCAAGCTGCACATGGGCCACGTGCGCAATTACACAATCAACGATGTCATGCTGCGCCACCTGCGTATGAAGGGTTACAACGTGCTGATGCCGATGGGCTGGGATGCGTTTGGTATGCCGGCGGAAAACGCGGCGATCGCCAATGGTGCGCCACCGGCTGCGTGGACCTACCAAAACATTGCCGATATGAAGGCGCAAATGCAGCCGCTAGGCTTGGCGATCGACTGGTCGCGCGAGGTCACCACCTGCAAGCCGGACTATTACAAGTGGAATCAGTGGCTGTTTCTGAAGATGCTCGAAAAAGGCGTCGCCTACCGCAAAACCCAGCTGGTCAACTGGGATCCGGTTGATCAAACCGTGCTGGCGAATGAACAAGTGATTGACGGTCGCGGCTGGCGCTCGGGCGCGCTGGTGGAAAAACGTGAAATTCCCGGCTATTACCTTGGCATCACCCAATACGCCGAAGAATTGCTCGACAGCGTCAAAGACAAGCTCGACGGCTGGCCGTCACAAGTCCGCACCATGCAGGAAAACTGGATCGGCAAGTCGGTTGGTGTGCGCTTTGCGTTTGCGCACAAGATTGGCAATGGCCAGCGTCTGATTCAAGACGGCAAGTTGTTTGTGTTCACTACGCGCGCCGACACCATCATGGGCGTGACGTTTTGCGCGGTGGCGCTGGAGCACCCGTTGGCGCTGCATGCGGCGGCGTTGAACCCTGCCGTGGCCGCCTTTATTCAACAGGCAAAATCCGGCGGCACCACCGAGGTTGAACTGGCGGTGAAGGAAAAAGAGGGTGTGCCGACTGGTTTGTTTGTGACGCACCCGCTGACACAGCAACAAATCCCGGTTTGGGTTGGCAATTATGTGTTGATGACCTACGGTGACGGCGCGGTGATGGGTGTGCCGGCACACGATGAGCGTGATTTTGTGTTCGCAACAAAATACGCCCTGCCGATCAAGCCGGTAATCGATTTCGGCAAACCATATTCAACTGATGCCTGGCAGGCGTTTTATGGCGACCATGGCGCCTGTGTCGATTCCGGCGCGATGAATGGCATGACCTTTGAGCAAGCGATCGATTTTGTGGCCGCGCAAACAAAGCAGCAGGGAGG
>JANOEV010000110.1:0-3200 GCA_031413695.1 Burkholderiales bacterium | reverse complement strand
TTGCCGACTGCGTCAAGGCGATGGTCGATGTAACATCGATACCGGTCACGGTCAAACATCGGATCGGCATCAACGCCGTCATGTCGTATGATTTTGTGCGCGACTTTGTTGGCACGGTCGCCGAATCGGGTTGCAACGTCTTTATTGTCCACGCGCGGAACGCAATCTTGAAGGGACTCAGCCCGAAAGAGAATCGCGAGATTCCCCCGCTGAGTTACCCAACCGTTTATCAGCTCAAGAAAGATTTTCCGGCGCTGACGATTGTGTTGAATGGCGGCGTGCACACATCAACTGAAATTCACGAACACCTTGCCCATATTGACGGCGTGATGATCGGACGCGAGGCGTATCACAACCCCTATTGGCTGTCACAATGGGACCGGGCATTTTTTGGCGGCGGTGATGTGTTCTGTGAACGGGAGGAAATCGAGGCCATCATGGAAGCCTATATTTCGCGCAACATGGCCGCAGGCAGCAATTTTCATCCGCACAATGTGCGACGCCACCTGGTCGGTTTGCACAAGGGGCTGCCGGGTGCCCGCGCGTGGCGGCGCAAGATTACCGGCAATACGATCGAACGTGTCGCACAAACGCTGGCTTTAACGGAGGGTTGATGACCGCGCCAAAACCAGTTGCCATTTTCCGGTTCTCGCCCGGCGAAGGCGCGGGACATTTTCAGACCTATCTTGATCGGCGCGGTATTGCCTCGCAATTGTTTCAACTCGATCGTGGCGACCCGATTCCGACATCGCTTGATACCCACGCCGGTTTTGTTTTTATGGGCGGACCGATGAGTGCCAACGATAATCTCCCGTGGATACCACCGGTGCTTGATTTGATCCGCACGGCGATGGCCATTGACAAACCGTGCCTCGGCCATTGTTTGGGCGGGCAGCTGATGGCAAAAGCGTTGGGGGCAACCGTGAGCAAAAATCCGGTCAAGGAAATCGGCTGGAATCCGGTGCAAATTGACGACAACCCAAGTGCGCGCCAATGGCTGGGTGACGATCTGGTCGACAACCGCGACTTCACCACGTTTCAATGGCACGGCGAAACGTTCGCCATCCCGCCGGGTGCGACGCGCATCATCACCGGCGACGCCTGCGCGAACCAGGCCTATGTCATCGGCAAGTCACTCGGCATGCAGTGCCACGTCGAAATGACCACCAAGATGATTCAAACCTGGTGCCGCGACTGGGACAGCGAACACGTTGACCCGCAGCTGCCGAGCATCCAGGCGCCCGATGAGATGATGGCCGAGATGCGCGATAATCTGGTTGAACTTAATCGCGTCGCCGACCAGCTGTATGGCGTTTGGTGTGAGGGGCTGTAATCGCGCCGGTTAGTCGCGGAAATTTTCGAACTGCAGTGGTACTTCGTCAATTTTGGATTTGCACAACGCCATCACCGCCTGCAAATCATCACGCTTGGCACCGGTCACCCGCACCGATTCGCCCTGAATCGACGCCGTCACCTTGAGTTTGGAATCCTTGATCAAACGCTGCATTTTTTTCGCCAGCTCGGTCTCGATGCCGTTTTTGACGTTGATGATCTGTTTGACCCTGTCACCGCCGATTTTTTCCTTTGGCTTCTCATCCAACAGGCGCGTATCGACCGCACGTTTGGCCATCTTGTTAAGCATCACATCCTTGACCTGGCCGAGTTTGAAATCGTCATCGGCAAATAACGTAAGCTCGAGATCCTTCTGCTCGATGCGCGCGTCACTGCCCTTGAAGTCAAAACGATTGGTGATCTCCTTGTTCGCCTGCTCGATGGCGTTCTTGAGTTCGACTTTGTCTGCTTCCGAAACAATATCAAATGATGGCATTGCTGGTTCCTTTCCCGTCCTGGCCGGATGTCCGATGGCTACTTTTTCTTGCGTGCCGCGGCATTGGTGCCGGCCTTGTTCGCCAGGATGCGCATGCGCAATGCATTGAGCTTGATAAAGCCGTCCGCATCCGCCTGATTGTATGCGCCACCATCGTCGTCAAAGGTTGAAATGGTCTGGTCAAACAGCGAGTCTGTCTTGGATTCACGGCCGACACACATAACCGTTCCCTTGTAAAGCTTTAACTTGACAGTGCCGTTCACGGTCGCCTGTGACTGATCGATCAATGATTGCAACAATTCGCGCTCCGGCGAGAACCAGTAGCCGTTGTAGATCATGCGCGCGTAGCGCGGCATCAGGTCGTCTTTGAGCGCAAGCACTTCGCGGTCCATGGTGATGGATTCGATTGCACGGTGGGCGCGCAGCATGATGGTACCGCCCGGCGTTTCGTAACAGCCGCGCGACTTCATGCCGACGTAACGGTTCTCGACCATGTCCAGACGGCCGACGCCGTGTTTGCCGCCGATCCGGTTAAGCTCGGTGAGCACTTTGGCGGGTGACAGTTTTTTGCCGTTGATGGCGACAATGTCGCCCCTGACGTAGGTGAGCTCAATGTACTCGGGTTTGTTTGGCGCTTTTTCCGGCGAGACGGTGATGCGCCACATGCTCTCTTCCGGCTCAAAATTCGGGTCCTCGAGAATGCCGCCTTCGTAGGAAATATGCAGAAGGTTCGCGTCCATCGAATATGGCGCACCGCCGCCCTTGCGCTTTTTGAAGTCGACCGGGATTTTGTTTTTGTCGGCATACGCAAGCAATTTGTCGCGCGACAACAAATCCCATTCGCGCCATGGCGCGATGATTTTTACGTTCGGCATCAATGCATATGCGCCGAGCTCAAAACGGACCTGGTCATTGCCCTTTCCGGTTGCGCCATGCGAGATGGCGTCACCGTTGGTCTTTTTCGCAATCGCAATCAGTTGTTTGGCGATCAACGGCCGGGCGATTGACGTGCCGAGCAAATATTCGCCTTCGTAAACCGTGTTGGCGCGAAACATGGGAAACACAAAGTCGCGCACAAACTCTTCCTTCAGGTCCTGAATGAAGATATGTTCTTTCTTGATCCCCATCGCCAGCGCTTTCTTGCGCGCCGGCTCGACCTCTTCACCCTGCCCGATATCCGCGGTAAAAGTGACGACTTCGCATTCGTATTCGTCCTGCAGCCATTTCAAAATGACGGACGTATCGAGGCCGCCGGAATAGGCCAGCACCACCCGTTTTGGGCCGTCTACCGTGCCCTTCAGTCATCCACTTCGGCCAGAAGATCTCACTTCTGTTCGTGAGAAGGAAAAGTATGCAAAATCTCAATCCCTTA
>JANOEV010000109.1:0-4265 GCA_031413695.1 Burkholderiales bacterium | reverse complement strand
CGAAGGCGTAGTTCGGCCCCCTCCGGATTGAATCCGTACGCACCGAATGGCGAGGTTCCTGCAGTACCAATCCATTTGCTGCCACCCTGATGCCGATCCTTTTGTTCTTCGAGCCGTTTCCGCAGGGTCTCCATCAGCTTCTCCAAGCCGCCGAGCGCCTCAATCTGTGCTTTCTCGGCATCAGACAGCACTTTTTCCGCCAGTTTCCTGAGCCACTCTTCTGGAATTTCCTGTTGCAACAATTTGTCCAGTGCCGCATTGAGATTCTCGACGCCTTTGAAGTACGCACCAAACGCGCGATCAAAACGATCAAAGTGAGTCTCGTCCTTTACCAGACATGCCCGGGCAACATAATAAAAATCGTCGATGCTGCCATAGCTGTCGAGCGTGGTGGCGCCCTTTTCCATTGCCTCACACAGCGTCAGATATTCCTTGACCGAAACCGGCAGGCCGGACTGTTTGAGCGTGAGAAAAAAATCGATCAGCATGCTGGGTCGCGACGCGCGTTGACGTCGCCCTTAACGCGACCGCTTTGACAGGAAAATCAGCCGCTCGAACAAATGCACATCCTGCTCGTTTTTGACCAACGCGCCGTAAAGTGGCGGGATTAGCTTATTGGTATCGTTCGACTTCAACGCCTCGGGCGGAATATCCTCAGCCACCAGTAATTTGATCCAATCAAGCAATTCCGAGGTGGATGGCTTTTTCTTCAGGCCAGGCATTTCCCGGATGTCAAAGAACACTTCCATGGCCTCTTTTAACAGATTCTTTTTCAGGTTCGGAAAGTGAACATCGGCAATTTTTTGCATTGTTTCGCGATCAGGAAAACGGATGTAATGGAAAAAACAGCGGCGCAAAAATGCATCCGGTAATTCCTTTTCATTATTGCTGGTAATAAAAATAATCGGCCGGTGTTTGGCCTTGATGGTCTCACGGGTTTCGTAACAATAAAATTCCATGCGGTCGAGTTCGCGCAACAAATCATTCGGAAACTCGATATCGGCCTTGTCGATTTCATCAATCAGCAGCACCACCTGCTCATCGGCGGTGAACGCCTGCCACAACAGGCCTTTGTTAATGTAGTTGCGGATGTCTTTGACTTTTTCCTCGCCCAACTGCGAATCACGCAAACGCGATACGGCGTCATATTCGTACAACCCCTGCTGGGCTTTGGTGGTAGATTTGATGTGCCACTGCAACAATGGCTTTCCCAGCGCAGCCGATACTTCCTCGGCAAGCATGGTTTTGCCGGTACCCGGCTCGCCTTTGATCAACAGCGGGCGTTCAAGCGTAATCGCAGCATTGACCGCCAGCATCAGGTCCTGGGTGGCAATATAGTTTTGGCTGCCGGTAAACTTCATGGTGTCGATATACGTTGGTTGGGTTGCCCCCATTATAGGAGTTCCAGATGGTTAGTCGTCCCCGCAAACATACCGCATTGATGCATATCGCAGGTTTAAGCCTGCCCTTGTTGTTGCTGGCAATCAATGGCTGGTGCCAAACAAGCGTGACCATCTATTCAAGCGCGCAGCCCGGCAGTTTGTCGGCGGCAAACTTCCGTTCCGGTGGTGAATACGGAAACGTTCCCGGATACGCCGTGGTGCGTCAGGAAAAGTCATTTGATCTTGGCCGCGGCCGCACCACCATCCGGGTTTCTGACGTGCCATCGCTGATCGACCCGACAACGGTATCGTTTGAATCGCTGACAGACAACGCCAATACCCGTGTGGTGGAGCAGAGTTTTGAGTTTGATTTGACCAGCGCGAGAAAACTCCTCGAGAAGTATCTTGACCGCGAAGTGACGATTGAACAGCTTCGCGGTAGCAGCATCGAGTCGGTCACCGGCACGTTGCTGTCGGCGCGCGACGGCATAGTCATTCGTACCGGTGACGGCGGTATCCGGACGTTGAACAACCATGCCGGGGTACGGTTGACCTCCCTGCCCGGCGGGTTGATCAGCAAACCAACGCTGGTCTGGGATATTGCCGCTGATCGCGCAGGCTCCCATAAAGCCCGCTACGGTTACCAAACCCAGGGCATTACCTGGTGGACTGATTACAATCTGACGCTGAATGAGGACAATAATCAATGCAGACTCGATGTAGGCGCATGGGTGACGATTGTCAATCAGACCGGGGCGACGTTTGACGACGCAAGATTAAAACTGGTTGCCGGCGATGTTCAGCGTGCACAACCCCGCGCCGCCGCGAATGACATGCCGATGGCAAGCGCACAACGCATGAGCAAATCTGAAGTCAGTGGGTTCCAGGAAAAGTCATTTTTTGAATATCACCTTTACACACTCGGCCGCCCGACCACGCTTGCCAACAACAGTACCAAGCAGATCGAGTTGTTTCCCACCGCGCGCGGCGTGAGTTGCGAAAAGACCCTGGTCTACTATGGACAGGCGGGTTGGTTTGGCGGCTACTACGGAAGCCCCATGACGGATCGCAACTTCGGCAATCAGTCCAACAAAAAAATTGATGTCTATTTGCGTTTCAAGAATCGCGAAGACAACAAACTCGGCATTCCCCTGCCGGCGGGCAAGATGCGGGTGGCCAAGCTTGACAGTGCCGACCAATCGCTTGAATTCATCGGCGAGGATTTGATCGATCACACCGCCAGGAACGAAACCATTCAGATCAAGCTCGGCAGCGCCTTCGATGTCGTGGGCGAACGCCGTCAGGTCGACTACCGCACCGACACCAACGCCAAATGGATTGAAGAGGATATTGAAGTTAAGATCCGCAACCAAAAGGACGGCCCGGCGAACGTGATCGTCAAGGAGAACCTTTATCGCTGGAGCAATTGGACCATCAAAAACAAAAGCACCGATTATGAAAAGGTCGATTCACGGACCATCCAATTTCCACTCAGAATCAACAAAGGTGCCGAGGCAATTGTGCGTTACACCGTTCGATATACCTGGTAAGAACACACACAACAATCGCCTAGCCTGTTTGCAAACACGTTTATTGGCGGGAGTTTTCAGGCTTTTCTGCCTCAGACACCCCGCCAGGATTGGACGATCGGTTCATTGCTTGCACCACATGCGACACGATTTCCGTTGAAAACAACAAACCAACGTGTCCCACCCCTGACACGGCAATATTTTCAGCCCAAGGAAGTTGGCTCGACTCTGGCGGGTAAACGATATCGTCATTGGTGGTATAGATTGAAACGGTGGGCGGCTTTGCGCCGCCGGCAATCCGCTCGCGTTCGAGCAAACTCGCAATCCACTCACCCTGCCAGCGCATTTGTTTGACGCAAGCACCAATCCCAAGCGTCGCCGTACGGGTGCCGTGATGAGGCGTGCCCAGCGTGACAAATTGCGCGATGCGAGCCGCACCATGTTCGACCATATAGGCGCGTGTCACCAGCCCGCCCATGCTATGGGCAATCACAATGACTTGGGGGTGGTTGGTCTCAGCACATATGGCTTCGATGCGGGCATGCAATTGCGCGGCAAATGACTCGATGGTGCCAAACGGTGGTTCCAGGGTGATGGTGTAAATCATGCCGCGCATCTTGCCCGACTCTACCGCAGCCTCCCCGCTTGCCTGCAGGCGCTGGCGAAACCGTACCCACATGCCGCGGTTGGAAAAATAGCCGTGCACCAGCAACACCGGCGGCGCGGCACGTCGGTCTATTCCTGCAAGAATCTCGGCAGGTTCTTCCGGCATCACCGCTTGTTGAAACGGCTGGGAAATATTAAAACTGGTCAACCTCGAGGTAAATTCGCCAACCAATGCTTCAAATATCCCCGGATTTTCACGGCCGTCACGCAGGCGCATCAGGCCACATATCGCAAAACTGCCGAGTGCATGCGACAGTCGCCACACGAATCCTGTGGTCAATACCACCAACGCGATCAGAAATGGTTGCCACCCGCGACCGCCGAGGAAAGCCGCGAGCGCGACATAGGCCACCATTTCAGCCGCCAGAACAAAAATAAGCCATCGCTGCAGCATTTATGATCCCACCCATTTGAGCAGCCAAAGTGTCGCCATGCCCGCGCCGATTGTCGCAAAAATGCTTTTGGTTCGCCAGGCAATTAATGCGGCGACCAGTGCCGCGACGATGCGATAGCCATTGACACTTTCACCCGTCTGCAACTCGCGAAATAGCACGTCCGGCAGAATCAGCGCCGGCATCACCGCCGCGCCAACGTACTTTAATGCCCTGGTAAACCAAAGCGGTACATTTAAATCCGCTGGCAAAACAATAAACGACGCCCGCGCCAATACGGTGACGACACCCGCCGC
>JANOEV010000108.1:0-2142 GCA_031413695.1 Burkholderiales bacterium | reverse complement strand
GCTGCAGGCACGGTCGCCGTGTTGCCCACGGCCCCCAACTTCACTTTCGCGTGCCCTGTCAGAGACCTGACGTCTTTCCGGGTCACCGCCACGGGCAACGCAGGCACGCCAGTGGCGGACTTTGTCTACCAAGTGGACATGAATAATCCTGTTGGAACTGGCTTGGTGCGCTCGGCCACGTTTCCGGTAGCTTCGGGGTGGACGAACAGCCCCACTTGCTGGGCCATCAAGAAAGACGGAACGTGCTGATGCCTCGACCACTTCGGGGTTTCACCCTCATCGAGGTGATGGTCGCGGTGACCATCGTTGCGTTGCTGCTGATGCTCAGCCTGCCATCGATGTCCGCGTACTTCCAGAACGCGAAGATCGGCAGCGCTGCACAGACCTTCGCTGCTGGTCTGCAGGCGGCCCGCACCGAGGCGATTCGGCGCAATGCGCCGGTTGAATTCATGCTGACGGATACGCCGATTGTTCCTGCCACCATCGCCAACGCGGCTGTGCCGTCGGCCACGGGGCGTGGCTGGATCGTCAGAGCGTGTGACGCGGCGGGCTTGAACTGCGCCCTGGTCGAATCCAAGTCAGTGCTCGAAGGCTCGGGGCAAGCAGCCGGCAGCACGCCCACGATTGCGGTGCTCGGCACCACCGCGACGGGCCCGGCCTTTGCCGGTTCGGTCTTTTTCAACGGGTTCGGTGCCATCACTTCAGGCCCCGGTGGGCCCAACGCCGCGGGTGAAGTCAATCTGTTCGTCGACAACCAGGTGGGCGGGCAATGCGCACCTGCCGGCCCGATGCGCTGCCTGAGCGTGCGTGCCGCGCCGGGTGGGCAGGTTCGGGTCTGCGACCCGCAGGCACAAGGCGGCGCTGCGGTCCGCGACAGCCGTGCGTGCTGAAGGAGTGAGCATGAGCAAGCAACGACAACAAGGTGGCTTTTTACTGATCGAGGCGCTCATCGCGATCCTTATTTTTTCGCTCGGCATTCTCGGCATGGTGGCCATGGGAGGCGCGGCTGTCGGCGCGCAGTCCGACGCACGCTTTCGCAACGATGCGGCGGCGCTGGCCGACGAGATCGCCAACCGAATGGCCGTTGACGCGCCTCGCAGCCTGTCGTCGGTCACAGGTCCGGACCTGGTGCTGGCCGGTTCGCTCGCGGCTTACCAATATCAACCCACGACCGGGGCAACCCCCTGCACGTTCAGCGGAGCGATGTCCGCCCTGCCCACCGTGACGAACTGGATCGACCTCGTTCGGGCCGACGGTACCGGCGCGCACAGGTTGCCCGGCGCGACCGAGTTCACCCAGCAGATCAGGGTCGACAGCGGTGCCGGCTTCAACCAGGTCTCGATCACGATCTGCTGGCAAGGCCCGAACGACTCCGCCCAGCGTCGCCACACGCTGGTGACTTACATCAACTGATGCACGCCATGAAGCTTCGCACTCACGTTTCTAGGCCGCGGCGTTCGCGCGGCTTCAGCCTGGTGGAGATCATGGTCGGGGTGGCGATCGGCATGGTTGGCATGCTGGTGATCTTCAGAACCGTCGCCACCTGGGACACGCATACGCGCTCTACCGCCTCGGGGGGCGACGCACAGACCGCTGGCAGTCTGGCGATGTTCAACTTTGAGCGTGATGTGAAGCAGGCGGGCATGGGCTTCATGGGCATCGGCGCCATCGTCGCGCCCTCGCCAGCGGCCCTCCCGCCGAACACTCCCACCTCGCTCGGCTGCAGCGTGACTTTCAACGATACGGCCACCGGACGCGTACTGCCATTCAACATGGTGCCGGTCGAGATCACCGTGGGCGCGCTGGGAGCGCCTGACACGATCAATGTGCTGTACGGCAACTCGGCCTTCTTCGTGACCCGTGAAACTTTCGATTTGTCGACCGATTCTTCGAAGACGCTCGCCCGCAACAACAACGCTTTCAAAACCGGCGACCTCGCAATCGTTGCCAAGGACATGGTCTGCCAACTGGTGCAGGTCACCGCGTATCCCGATGGCAAGACCATCGCCCACACGGCCGGAAACTTCGTGAATTTCTACAACCCCGCCGCCAGCGCGGCGCGCTACAACGCAGTCGGCGGCCAGTCAGTCTGAGCGAAGCCGAAGACTGACGAGGGGGAATGGTGGCCGGTGGTCGGTAAGG
>JANOEV010000107.1:0-11967 GCA_031413695.1 Burkholderiales bacterium | reverse complement strand
GCCCAATTCCGGTGCGCAGGGTGAATATGCCGGGCTGCTCGCCATTCGTGCATACCACCGGTCACGCGGCGAGGGTCATCGTGACGTTTGTCTGATCCCGTCATCGGCACACGGCACCAATCCGGCGTCGGCGCACATGGTCGGCATGGAAGTGATTGTCACCGGCTGTGATGAAAACGGCAACGTTGATGTTGCCGAATTACGCGCCAAGGCGGATCAATACAAGGACCGGCTGGCGGCATTGATGGTGACCTATCCATCGACGCACGGTGTGTTTGAAGACGCCATCACCGAGATCTGCGACATCATTCACCGCCATGGCGGGCAGGTTTACATGGACGGTGCAAATCTGAACGCACTGGTTGGTGTTGCGCAGCCGGGCAAGTTTGGCTCTGACGTTTCGCATTTGAATCTGCACAAGACGTTTTGTATTCCGCACGGCGGTGGCGGGCCGGGCGTCGGCCCGATCGGTGTGCGTGCGCACCTTGCGCCGTTTTTGCCGGGGCATCCGATGAAAGCCGACAACGTGGTTGGTGCCGTCAGCGCGGCACCGTTCGGCTCGGCGTCGATTCTGCCGATTTCATGGGCGTATATCGCCATGATGGGTGCATCGGGCTTGCGCCGTGCAACCGAAGTCGCCATTCTCAGCGCCAATTACATCGCCAAACGATTGGCGCCGCATTACCCGGTGTTGTATTCGGGCAACGAAGGGTTGGTTGCGCACGAATGTATTCTCGACATCCGGCCGATCAAAGACGCGACCGGTATCAGCAATGAAGATATCGCCAAGCGGCTGATCGATTATGGATTTCACGCGCCGACCATGAGTTTTCCGGTGGCGGGCACGTTGATGATTGAGCCGACTGAATCCGAGCCAAAGGTCGAGATCGACCGCTTTATCGACGCGATGATCCAGATTCGTCAGGAAATCACCGCCATCGCAGACGGCAAGATTGATCGTGATGACAATCCGCTCAAAAATGCGCCGCACACCGTTGAAATGTGTCTGGCCGAAAATTGGGTGCACGACTACACGCGCGAAATGGCGGCCTATCCGGTGCCCGGGTTGCGGCAAAACAAATACTGGGCAACGGTTGCGCGCGTTGATAACGTGTATGGTGACCGCAATTTGGTGTGTTCGTGTCCGCCGATGGAAAATTACATGGCGCATGACACCGCTGCAATCGCCGCCGAATAGAAAGTCTAGAAGGGACGTGCATTTTCAGGCAAAAATGCCTGAAAACGCCCGCCCTGATTGCACTTTTATCTGCCGAACAATCCCTTTAGCAATTCAACCGGGTTGGGCTTCTTTTCTTCCTTTGGCTTTTCTGCTTCCGGTGCGGTGTCGCTGCGATCACCGCGCTCACCGCGCTTACCACGCGGGGATCCTTCGCCAAATCCACCCAGCATCGAAAACATGGTCGACTTGACGCGAACCTTGGTCTGCCAGTCCGGCTCCCACGCAATTTTTGGGTCGGTGGGGCGTGGCGGAAACGCAAAAAACGCCTCGGAGCCGTAGGCGATCATGCGCAACATGCCCGCCGCCTGTTCACCAAAAATGCCCTTGGGTACCGCGCAGCTGGTGGCGGTCGCCGGCAGGATGACTTTTTCCTTGATCCATTTATCAATGTTGGCATTTGACTGGTAATCGATGAGCCCGAAGCCCATGTCGGGCAATTCGCTCGATGTCCAGACAATCATTTCGCCGCTGTCGCCGCCATCTGATTTGCCACCCATGACGGCAATAAAGTAGCCGCGTGCGTGCGGGATGGTTTTCCAATCCAGATTCACGCCGCCGTCTTTTTTGACTTGATTGAGTTCAATCGCCGGCATGAGGTCTTGTGGTGCACCGAGGTTGACCTTGAATGTGTCGGGCACGCCATTGCCGGTGAAGGTGTGTTGTCCGACCAGCGACGCGTTGTCTGGTACCTTGCGGTCATCCTCCTTGTTCGGCCAGGCCGGATGTCCCGGTTGAGAACGTGCACCTTTGGTGGTGTTCCCACGCATGACAAAAAATTTGCCGTAGTCATCGATCGACGCCCTGGCGACATCCAGCGTGCGCGGCTGGCCGGGGCGGATGTTTTCACCGCAGCCCCAATACATCGAAATCTTGCCCTTGGGTTTTTCGTAGGTTGGTTCGACCGGATTTTCATCGACCACGCTTGGCACCGGTTTGTCCGGCACGGGTGCAACAAGTTTTAACGACTCGCCGAGATTCATCACCATCGGGATGGCTTGGGTGGCGTCGGTAAGGGAACGGTTTTTGTTGGTAAAGACCGAGACATCGACGTATTTGCCGCTGCCAAAGCCCATTGACCGGGTGTTGCCAAAGGTATTGCCACGGTCACTCACGCCGCCGACCGCGCCGCGCGCCAGTCCGCCGAGTGCGCCGAACAATCCGCCCGACTGGCCGCCCTGTGCCGCACCGGCCATCATATTGCCGCCCGGCATATCACTGCCATTGGTCGCCACATCAATGTAGGCCAGCGCGATTGGCGGCTTGACCACCTGCACCGACGCCTTCGTTTGCGCAACGGTGACAAATGGCGCGGTGAGGACACCACAGGCAAGCAGTGTCTGGATAAACAATGGTTTGCGGCGTGACGGTTGGTTGGCGGGCATATGAGACTCCTTGGATGACGACATCAACGGAATGCGCTTGAATTATTGTTTGTGTGATTTATTATCGGACGATTTTGCAGCGTGCGCCAGTGCGCATCAGCCGAATCCAATAAGACGCCATTGCGTGATCAGGGGATGGCGCAAGACGTTGATGGCGGTGGTACGGAAAAACCGCGCTGTTCGACACCGATCGGTGCCAATTGTCGCTATCGGTCGGCGTTTTTGACCAATGCCGCCATCGCGTTTTGTCCGTCGGCCGTCAATCCTGCCACCACGCCGGCGCGATCACCGGCGGGGCGGTTCTGGCTGACTTTCCACTTGCCGGTGAGCCGGGTAATTTCGATCTCGATGCCGACAATCGCTTTCACCAGGGTTTCGGTGTAATCGGGCGGTGCGTCGCCAACCTTCCATGGATTGGTGCGATTGACTTCATTTGCGTCTGTCATGGTTGCAACGTGTGCCAACAGCCAGGTTGGATCGTCGATGGCACGCAGCGTGCCTTGTGCATGCACCACCGCGTAATTCCACGTCGGTACCACCTTGCCGTGCAATTGTTTGCTTGGATACCAAGACGGCGATACGTAGGTTTGCGGTCCTTGGAAAACGATCAGGATCGATTGCCCAACAGCCTCCTGCCACAACGGGTTGGCGCGTGCAACGTGGCCGACTAGTGTGCCGGATGTGCCGCGGGCTGGATCAATCAACAACGGAACATGGTTGGCGGTCAGCCCGTCAGGCCCGTTATGGACGATGGTCGCCAACCGGTGCGCGGTGATCAAATCATGCATGACACCGATACGGTCTTCAACAAAATGCGCAGGAGAATACATTTTCTATTTTTGGGTAGTCCAGGAATCTTTGAGTGTCACCGCACGATTCCAGACCGGTGTTGACGGCGTTGAATCCACCCGGTCGGCGACAAAATAGCCGTGCCGCTCAAATTGAAAGCGGTCGTCGGGCTTGGCATGCTTAAGAGACGGTTCCAAATAGGCGGTGATGATTGTTTTTGAGGCCGGGTTCAGGTCGTCAAGAAAATTTTCGCTGTTGCGACCGGGGTGGGGCGCTTTGAACAGGCGGTCGAACAAACGCACTTCGGCCGCGTGCGCATTGGCAGCCGACAGCCAGTGGATGTTGCCCTTGACCTTGACGCTATCGGCGCCGGGCGAACCCGATTTTGTTTCAGGCAGGTACTCGGCGAGCACCCTGACCACATTACCCGCTGAATCTTTTTCGCAGCCGGTGCATTTGATGACAAACCCGTACCGCAGCCGCACCATGTTGCCGGGGAAGAGGCGGAAGAAGCCTTTGGGCGGTGTCTCTTCAAAATCTTCACGCTCAATCCATAGCTCGCGTGAAAACGGCATTTCACGTTTGCCAAGATCGGGCTTTTGCGGGTGATTTGGCGCGAGGCAGGTTTCCGTTTGGTTGGCGTCGTAATTGGTGATGGTGAGTTTTAATGGATTGAGTACCGCGACCCGGCGCAGGCTCGATTCATTCATCACCTCACGTTGGCAATCTTCAAACACACTCATGTCGATCCACGAGTCTGATTTAGAAACGCCGATGCGTTCGGCAAACAACTGAAATCCCGCCGCGGAAAAGCCGCGTCGTCGCGCGCCGACAATGGTCGGCATGCGCGGATCATCCCAACCATCGACGTGTTTTTGATCAACCAACTGCTTCAAATACCGTTTGCTGGTGATGATGTAGGTGAGATTGAGGCGCGAGAACTCGATTTGTTTGGGCAGCGGGCGCAGCAATTCACCGACTTCGGCGAGTTTGGCCAGCAGCCAGTCGTACCACGGCCGCTGATCTTCAAATTCGAGCGTGCATATCGAGTGCGTGATGTTTTCCAGCGCGTCTTCGATCGGGTGTGCATAGGCGTACATCGGGTAGATGTGCCACCTGTCGCCCTGCCGGTGGTGGTGGGCGTGTTTGATGCGATAGATCGCCGGGTCGCGCAAATTGATGTTGGGTGAAGCCATATCAATCTTGGCGCGCAACACGTGCGAGCCCTCGGCGTGCAAGCCGTCGCGCATTTCAGTAAACAGTTTGAGATTTTCGGCAACGCTGCGATTTCTAAACGGTGAATCGCGACCCGCTTCGGTCAGGGTGCCGCGCGTCAGTCGCATTTCCTCGGCTGACTGCGAATCGACATAGGCATCACCGTGTTCGATCAGGTGGGTGGCAAACCGATACATCCAATCAAAATAGTCGCTGGCAAAAAAAATCGGTGCGGCGGGTTTGTCGTAGCCCACATCGCCACCCAACCAGCGCACCGCCTCGATAATGCCATCGACATATTCTTGTTCTTCTTTTTCCGGATTGGTATCGTCAAATCGCAAATGGCAGACGCCACCATAGTCGCGCGCCAGCCCGAAGTTCAGCAGGATCGATTTGGCGTGGCCAAAGTGCAGGTAGCCGTTTGGCTCCGGTGGAAAGCGCGTGCGGAT
Organism: Burkholderiales bacterium; assembly: GCA_031413695.1. Lineage (GTDB taxonomy): Bacteria > Pseudomonadota > Gammaproteobacteria > Burkholderiales > Usitatibacteraceae > UKL13-2. The sequence continues at coordinate 6,892 of JANOEV010000107.1, read as the reverse complement.
CTTCGCCGTGTCCGCCGCGGCGTTTTGTTGCTCTGCGGCAGTGCCCGGTTTGCCGCACCATTTGCGTTCGCCGTAGGTATTCGCGGCGAGGTCCGCATCAATGATGTTGCGGATGAAGTTGGTCGCGTGGGAGACGTTGCTGGGTTCGTTGGACATTCGTTTGCCGGTGGGGACACTTGAAGGCTAAGGCCCTATTTTCGCCTGTAACTCACCGGCGTGACAAATCGCGTCTGTAAAACGCTGATTCTTTCAAATTGAAACCCTAACAAAGACGGATGTTATCAAGCATAAACGCCCGAAAACGCTCGTCAATAGGCGTGTTTGATACTCAGTGAACCGCGGTTGCCGCAATCCGACCGCGCGCCTCGTCGACGCGGGTGAGGGCGATAATGGCGGCGATAAAAAACACGCCGGTAATCAGCATCGCAAGCCGGTGGTTACCACCCGACGCCCATGAGACGGCGCCATAGGTGAGCGGGCCCATCACCGCGGCAAAGCGGGTGGCGACGCCCCACAGGCCAAAAAATTCGCCTGCCCGATCCGCTGGTGAAAAATACGCAACCATGGCCCGCCCCGCCGATTGGCTCGAGCCCATGGCAATGCCGGCCAGATTGGCCGCGACCCAGAACAGCCCCGGGGTGGTTGCAAACCAGGCGAAGCCGACCATGGCCAGCCAGATGAACAGCGTCACCATCAGCGCGCGTTTTTTGCCGATCACATCCTGCACATAACCAAAACTGAATGCGCCGATACAGGCGGTGACATTCACCACCAATACCAACATCAGCGTGTCTTTGGTTTTGAAGCCCATCACCTCCTGTGCATAAATGGCGGCGAGGGTGATGATGGTGGCGACACCGGCTTGATAACACGCGCCGCAGACAAACATCGCCTGCAAATCACGGTAACGCCCGGCTTCTTTGGCGGTCGTAATCAAGCGCGACCAGGCACTTGCCGCGTTGGCCGGCTGCGCCATGGCGCGTTCTTTGAGCCAAACAAATGTGATCGACGCGCCGCATAGGTAGACCACGGCGGTAATAAGATTGGTCATCGGTACCGCGTCGCTGGTTTTTATGCCGCCTGATTCGGCACTCATGATCCACGCCAGGCACAGGCCGAGCGCCGCCAGCCCGCCGACGTAGCCGAGACTCCACCCCCATCCCGACACCTTGCCCATCGCATCCGGGCGGGCCAGTTCCGGCAAAAACGCCGCGGCGATGTTTTCACCGATGGCGTAACAAAAGTTGGAAATGATGACCAGTACTACCGCCAGCGCAATCGAGCCCTGATGGGCAAAAAACAGTCCGGCAGTCGCCGCCACACAACCGCAGGTGACGCCAACCAACACGCGTTTTTTGGCACCGTGCGCATCCGCATAAGCGCCGATCACCGGGCCCAGCAACATCACGCCGATGTACGAAACGGCGAGGGTGGCCGTCCAGGCAAACGTCGCCCACGCCGCACCGTTGGCGATGACCGAGACAAAATAGGCGTTGAATACCGCCGTCAGGACGACGGTCGTATAACCGGAGTTGGCAAAATCGTACATCGCCCAGGCAAACACTTCGCGTTTGGCGACACCGGGGTTTAGTGCGGAATGATCGGCTGGCGCGGACAAGCGGTCTTGGGTTTGCATCACCTCATATTAACCGAGCAATCAGCCGGAAAGGTTACAGGCGACCAGCCTTGCGGCGATTCTGATAGGCCTGTAAATGGGCATAGGCGATGCTGATCATGGTGTCGTCGATGCCATGATGGCGGGCACGTTGCAACATGAACCCGACGATGTGATCCGCCTCGACCTGGTTGCCGGCCTCGAGGTCACGCAACATCGAGGCGGTCATCGGCGAGCCAACCGAATTTAGCACCGTATTAAATCGTTGCGTGGTCGCTTCCCGCGGTGGGTAACCTTCCTTGGTCGCAATGGCGATGCAGGCGTCGAGGTAGCGTTTGGTGTGTGCCTTGCCGTCGTCGGTCGCGAGAATTTCGCCGATAGAGGCGCGCATCAGGCAGGTCATGCCGGCCAAGGTCGACAAAAACATGACCTTTTCCCACATATCCTGGATGACGTTCTCTGAAACACGTGAATCGACCGGCGTTTTGGCAAATGCCACACCCAATGCGTTGGCGATCTCAATCTGTTTGGTGTTGTCTGCATTGCGTGCGCCCCACAGAATAGTGTGAAATTCACCGAGATTCTTGACCACGCCATCCGCCGTCAGCGTCGCAGCAATCTGACAACTGCCGCCCATCACCCGGTCGCGTCCAAACGCGGCATCAAGAACATCCAGATGCGAGATGCCGTTTAACAGCGGTACAACCTGGGTCGTGGCGTGCATGGCGGGCGCAATCGCGGCGATGCTGGAATCGAGATCAAATGCTTTGCAGGCAAGGATGATGACGTCGTATTGCGGCTTGACGGCTGCGGCAAGCACGGTATTAACCGGCAAAACGATGCGCTCGCGGGTGGTCTCGATCACCAGTCCATCTGCGGCCAGCTGCGCGGCTCGTCGATCGCGCACCAGAAAAGTCACATCTGCGCCCGATTGCGCCAGACGTCCACCAAAGTATCCGCCGGTTCCGCCGGCGCCGAGAACAAGTATTTTCATGCGGCTATTATGCTTGCAACACGCCTTATTGACGTATGCCAAGTCGTTCGAGACACACGATACCGTAAAATTCAGCAACGCAAATCGCACATCACTGAAGGTTATTCATGAAATATTTGCACACCATGGTGCGCGTCACCGACCTCGACGCATCGGTTGATTTCTACTGCAACAAACTCGGGCTGGTGTTGACCCGCCGCAATGAATATCCGAACGGCCGTTTTACGCTCGCGTTTGTTAGCGCCCCGGGTGATGAAGCCGCCGCCATCGAGCTTACCTACAATTGGCCCGAGGAGGGCAAGCCGGCTGAACAGTTGGGTGGTGCGCGCAATTTTGGCCATGTGGCCTATGCCGTGGATGACATTTACGCAACCTGCCAACGGTTGATGGACAAGGGCGTATTGATCAACCGGCCGCCGCGCGACGGTCGTATGGCATTTGTGCGTTCACCGGACAATATCTCTATTGAGCTGCTGCAAGCCGGCACGGCGCTGCCGCCGGCTGAGCCTTGGGTATCAATGCCTAATACCGGGGTTTGGTGAGGCCGCTTTTGTTTGCAATGTGGGTGTCATGCGCCGCTGATAACTTGCCAGCGCGTGACTGTCTGCATCCAACCGTATGGATGCCCCGTAATGACTCGAATTGAACGTCTGTTGTCGGTGGTGCCCGACGTGATGTATGTGATCAGTGTCACAAACAGGCGACGCAAATGCAGGGTAAATTTTACAAATGGGCACAACTTACCATTGGTGCGGGGTAGACTAAAACGCATAATCGGGCATTGATGTTGCGGTGCCTGATGACCGCTGTGATATCCGCCGCATTGGCATAAAGATTCTAGGATGGACAAATGTTGATTAACCTGACTGTTAACCTGCGTTTTAGGACTTTGTTGGCTGCCGCGGCGGCCGTCGTGTCGCTGTTTGGCGGTACCGTCGATGCGCAGACCGGCAACGTTGCGTCGGGCCTGACGCTATACGAAAGCAATTGTTTTTCTTGTCACGGATCGCCAAGATTCAGCAGCGCTGGTCAAGCCACAACTGTCGCAAAGCTGAATAATGCGTTAAACAGCATTAACGTAATGAAGGACCTTTTTAATAGTGGCGCATTTTTCTCAAATCAAGAGAAGGCGGATATTGTTGCTTACATTGTCAGCCAAGTGAGCGGGCCGACCCAACAGAGTCAGACCATCACATTTCTGCCGATCAATGCGTTTAATGCCGGTGGTGCCGGTACAGCATTGGCTGCAACTGCGTCGTCGGGATTGGCCGTGACTTACGCAGTCATCAGTGGGCAGTGCATCCTCGCAGGCAACCAGCTGACTTCTCCCGTGGCAGGGGCCTGCACCGTTCGCGCGAGTCAGGCTGGAAATACAAATTTTAATGCCGCCCCACCGGTTTCAAACAGTGTGACCGTGTTGCCGCCAATACCGTTGGCAAAACGCGGTGGCGTGGATATTGATGGCGACGGCCGTGGCGAAATTTTTGTGCGAAATGCCGCCGGTCTGGCGCAAATCGGTCGTTTGAATACCACCACCGGCCAGTTTGTCTTTACGCCGGCAAGTGATCCCGGAACCAACTTCCGCTATGTCGGACTATTCGATTTCGCCGGCAACGGTCGTTCTGATCTGGCGTTCCAGGACGTGACACAGGGCGAATTTGGCGAAGTATTCGTCCTCAATGAATTTGTACCCGGCGTGCCAACCTTGTTGCGTACCGTCAAACGTGTGTGGGACGTGCAGGCTGTTGGCGATTTGGACGGCGATGGCTTTGGCGATCTGGTCTGGCGCTATCTGGGCTTCACGCCGGAGCGTCCGGGCGTCACCGGTGTGTCGTATATCTGGTTCTCCAATGGCGTTGGTGGCCCGCCGGTGGTGAGAAAGCGTGGTGGTGCGCCGCTCAATTGGCAGTTACTCGGTGCGGCTGACCTCGATGGTAATGGGGCGGCGGATATGGTTTATGTCAGTCCCGACAATCAGGTCCGTGTATTGATGGCAACGGCGCAACGTACTTGCGCGAATTTTGTGGCGGGCGCCATACCGACCGGCTTTACCGCGATCAAGTTGGCGGATTTCAGCGGTAATGGCCGCGCCCAGATTCTTATCCGCAACGCAACAACCGGTGCGGTGCAACTACATTCGCTTGATGCCACCGGTATTGTGTTGCCACAATTTACTGCCGATCCGGATGATCCCAATGCATCTTGTACGGCAACCACGGTACCGATTGGCAATTCACTGACCAACCTGCCGGCGACCGACCCGACCATTACTTTTTATGCCGCGGATGATTTTGACGGCGACGGTCGCTTTGATATTGTCTGGCGGACCTCAACCGGCACATTGGTGACGTGGAAAATGACCGGTACGGCGACACCGATCATTAACAACAATGCCGGTACCGCGCCTGCAGGCTTCCAGCCGACGGCGCCGGCTGCGGCAACCTCGCCACCGCCGCTTTGAACGGCGCGGCGCGGGTGCTTCCGCCTATTTCGCCGTGGCTGCAGTTTGCAGCGCTGTCAAATGCGCCACCGCCCGCTCCAGCACCGGATCACGATTCAACAAATAGTCGTTGCGCGTCAGTTTGACGTCAATGTCCGGTTGAACCCCGCTGCCTTCGACGCGTTGACCTGTCTTGGTGATAAAGCCGATTTCGCTGTAGGCCATTTGTGCGCCGCCGGGTACATCGGCCAGGCCGAAATAGCCGAGCAGACAGCCGCAGGTGCGTTGACCGATCAAGGTGGCGCGTTTGGTCTCTTTCATCGCGATCGAGAAAATTTCCGATGCCGACGCCGAGCTTTCGTTGGTCAATACGACCACCGGTTTGGTATAGGCCTTGTCACCAATGCCCCGGATCTCTTCTTCCATCCTAGTGATCGGCCAGAACATCACCGTGATGGGTTTGCCGCTGCGGGTCAGGGTCTTCAGCCCCGTTTGTTTGTCCTTGAAAAAACGCGACAGAATGTTGCCCGACATGGCACCCGAACCGCCGCCGTTGTTGCGCAGGTCGATGATCATGCCCGGGGCGTCCTTCATTTTTTCAATTTCAGCGATGATGCCGCCTTCCATGCTGCCGACAAAACCGGAAAAGCGGATGTAGCCGAAGCCTGAAGGCAACAGGCGCGGCGTGAATTCAGGCAACGCGGTGAATTTGCGGCGCTTCATGGTGACGGCGATTTCGGTCTTGTCATCACGCACAAACACCATGTCCATTTTGGAATCGATATCACCGGCATTAATTTTGCGAATCGCACCACGGGTGCGTGCCCACGGCGTCGAGGTTTCACGTGCCTCGGCCACCAGCCGTTGGTAAAGCGGCAGGGCGGCCTCGCCGTCAATGCGAGAAATGACCATGCCGGCACGAACACCAGACCAGAACGCGTCCGACTGCGGGTGCACCGACGTGACAACCATGTTGCCATCAAGCTCGGCAAAACCGACGCCAAGGCTGTGCGACTCGTTGTTACGCTGCTGTTGCACCACTTTTGGCGAATGGATGCGTGTGTGCGAGTCTTTGAGCTCACCGGTCATTTTATCGAGTAACTCCCAATATTCGTCATCGGTTTTGGCAGCGAGCAGCCGTGGTTGGTATTGCGCCCGCACCGCATTCCAATTGACGCCATTGAGCTTGGGGTCGTAATAACGCTCGTTGACCGTGGTCCAGACAAAGTCGAGCGCCTCGGCGCGCCAGTTGTTGTCTGCCGAGGGAACCGGCACACTCGGCGTCAGCAATGGCATGTTGGTGCGCGTCAAGACGCGGTTGGGGTCAAGCATGGCGCAACCACAAATAGTCAAAACAAGGGTGGCGGCGCTGAGGTTGCGAAGAAAAGGGTTCATAAACTGGTTGGATAAGAGGCGGAAAAATGTGTAAGTGGCAGAGTTTATCAGTCGCTCGTGCCCGCTTTCTCGGGCCGGCGGGCTTTACGGTAAAATTCCTCTGCCGTTTCGGAATTGACACAATCGATCCCCGAACACCGGCTCAACCTGTGCTTGCACGCGCCATCAATGCGCCCGCCGCCGGTTGAAACGAAATACGCCGAAAACAAAATTTGAGGAGTTCGTCGATGTCCGCTGTTGTTGCCGCCACCAATCCCGCCCCCTCATTGCCTTCACAGGCTCCCGCAGTCACGCTCGACGACACCAAGTTACAAAGAATCAATGACCCCTTCGAGCAAGCCTTCTTTGTCATGGTGCATCTACCTTATTTGCAGCCGTTCGAAGACGTAAATAAGCGCGTTTCGCGAGACTCCATTGACTATAGTTGTCCTTTTGCTTGAGTCAGCTC
>JANOEV010000106.1:0-3699 GCA_031413695.1 Burkholderiales bacterium | reverse complement strand
GGTGCGGAGGCGGCTGCCGCGCCCGGCGGACGCGGTGACGGTGAAGACCGGCCTCTGATAAACGTGTAATATATCACACGTGGAATCCCGGGTCGGCGTGTCGCTGAGCGAGCAGGCGTACCACGTCATCCGCGGGATGATCGTGCGCCTCGAGCTGACTCCCGGAGCGATCGTACGCGAGGACGTGCTGCAGCAACGGCTGGGCACCGGTCGCACACCAATCCGCGAGGCGCTGCAACGGCTCGAGCGCGACCAGTTCGTCACGATCGTGCCCCGCCGCGGCGTGTACGTGTCGAGTGTCGACGTATCGGAGCTGTCGTTGCTGTACGAGACCCGCGCGATCCTCGAGCCGTATGCAACCCGGCTGGCATGCACGCGCGGCAAGCCGTCGCACTGGGCCACGATGGCGGCGGCGCTCGCCGAATCGCACCGGCCGGGCACCCCCGCCGCGCAGCTCATCGAGATCGACCGCGTGTGCCACGAGATCATCTGGGCGGCCGCCGACAATCGCTTCCTCACCGCCACGCTCGACATGCTGTACGCGCAGAGCGACCGGCTGTGGCACATGTACCTCGCCGAGGTCGACGACATGGCCACCGCTGTCGAGCAGCACACCGAGATCCTCGACGCGCTGGTCGCCGCCGACGCCGATCTGGCAGCGACTCTGGTGGAGGCGCACATCCGCACGTTCGACGAGCAGGTCCGCACCGCCGTGCGCCGCCGCCTCGACTCCCCCCTCGCCGGCGCCTGAGCGATGTCGTTCTCCAGTGTGCAGCGCACGATGAGAAGTTGGCCGTGAGGGTCGAACCGGGCGCCGTCTCCGCGGTGATTCCCACCTACAACGATGAACGTCATCTGGGGCAGGCTGCCCAAGCCAGCGACACCTTGATGACCGCCATCAAGCCCCCTTTGGCATCGACGGTGTTGCGTCGGCAACTGTCAACCGCAGCATATCCGCGCGTGCGGCGAATCGGTCAACAAATGTTTCCGCAATCGTTGCCATGACCGGCCCGATCACCGCCTCAACAACCTGGTTGGCGAACGCATATTCGATACTGAATTCAACTTTGCACGCATCAGTATCAAGAACGGTAAAACGCCACGCGCCGCGCAGACTCTGGAACGGCCCTTCCACCAACGCCAGCGTCATTTCCAGCGGGTAACGCTTGTCATTGTGGGTGGTCAGTGACTGCGCCACACCGAGATAGCGAATGTCGATGGTTGCGCGGGTATGGGTCTCATCGCGTGAATGTACCTGCGTGCCACCACACCAGGGCAGGAACTCCGGATAACGTTCGACCGCATCCACCAGGTCAAACATGGACGCCGCCGAGTAGGGCACCAGCACTGATTTAATGACCGAGGGCATATTGATATTCTAGCCGTGCCAAACCGGCCGGCGGAAACACGCCAAGACTCCGATAAAATGCGGTCATGAGTATTGCTGAAAACAAAAAAGCGTTTTTTGACTATTTTATCGAGGAGCGATACGAGGCCGGGCTGGTGCTCGACGGCTGGGAAGTCAAGGCGATCCGCGCCGGACGCGCCCAGCTCAAGGAAGGTTACGTCGTTCTGCAAAAGGGCGCGTTTTATCTGATTGGCTCGCACATTTCACCACTACCGGAAGTATCGACCCATGTCATCGCCGACCCGGTGCGCTCACGCAAGTTGCTGCTGAAACAAGATGAAATCAGCAAATTGACCGGAAAAGTCGAGCAACGCGGTTACACACTTGTGCCGCTCAACCTGCATTACAAGGGCGGTCTCGTCAAACTCGACATCGGTCTTGCCAAAGGCAAAAAACAGCACGACAAGCGCGATACCGAAAAAGAAAAAGACTGGAAACGCGAGCAGGCGCAAATCATGAAAAAAATGGGCTAGCCAGACGCCCGTTCTTCAGTGTCGGCAGGGGTTTTTGCCGGCACGGCGTGTGGCTCAAAGAATGCCGCCAGCAACCCCGCCGCGATAATCATGGTCCCGCCGATCCAATCCTGTGCCCGCGATATTTCGCCGGCAAGATAGTGCGCGGCAATCGCCGCGATAATGAGTTCAAACAATAAGATGACTGCCGCGCGATTCGCCGCCATTTTGGTCAACCCGAACTGCATCGCCAGACCACTCGACATCAACACGACGCCGACAATGACAAGCAACCAACCATGCGCCGTGACCAGCGCCGGCCAGCTCTGGACCGGCGCCTTGACCAACAACAGCGAAACCGGGATTGCAACCAACACAACACCGATTGCGCCCGCAAGCGACTTGGCCGCCGGCGTTGCGCGCATCTCCCGGCGTACCAGCACGTTGCATAGCGCAAAGGTAAATCCGCCCAGCATACCGAGCCATTCATGTGGATTACGCGGCATCGGCGCGCCCAACTCCGGCCGCCACAACATCACAACCGCCCCGGCCATGGCCACCAAAATGGTCAACGCACCGACCCAGCCGATTTTTTCATGCAGCAGCAACCTGGCAAGCGGCACCGTCCAGAGCGGCGCCATATAAAACAGCAACACGACGCGAACCACCTCGGCTTCCATGATCGCCACCAGATACGCCACATTGGTGACACCAGCGGTAATGGCAATAAAAAACAGCGCAACAGGAAAACGCAGGAACTGGGGCCAGACGTTGCGGAAAACCAGACCGCCAAACGCCACCGCCACCACATACGAGCAAAAAGTCGCCAACGGCGCGGGCAATCCGGCGGCCTCCATGCTGCGATACGGATACCAAATAATGCCCCACGAGGTGGCCGCAATCATCAGCCCCAGAATCGGGGTCATTGCAAATGGTGCCCGACCCGGCGTTGCGGGGTGTGACGCGGACGGTTGCGACAAGATTTCACCTTTCGTGACGGCTCGGGGGTCGAATGGTGTACATCTGCGTCCCGACGGGTTTTTCGAACTGAAACCCTATAATTGCCAATTGTGTATTCTAACCATGTCGCGTTGAGGCAAAAGATCTATTCAACGTCGGGCAGATGCATATTCGCGTCGGCGCGATGGCAATCGACCAGGCCGGTTTCGGCATCAACTTCACTGACATCAGCCGCTCATTTCGCCGCATTCTGCGGGTGCGGTTTTTCCTTTAAACACAATTTCAAACGAGCCTTTAATGACCCACACTTCCCTGCAAACCACGATTGATGCCGCCTGGGAGATGCGCGCAGATTTCAGCCCGTCGTCCCACCCGTCTGACGTTCGTGAGGCGGTTGACACCGTAATCGCCGATCTCAACGCCGGTCGCGTCCGCGTTGCCGAAAAACTGGGGGGCGAATGGGTGACGCATCAATGGATCAAGAAGGCGGTGCTGCTGTCGTTTCGGTTGAAAGACAACGCGCCGATGCATGCCGGCGATTTGGGGTTTTTCGACAAGGTGCAAACAAAATTTGCCCACCTCGACGCGGATGCAATGCGAGCCACCGGTGTGCGGGTGGTACCGCCTGCGGTCGCAAGGCGTGGCGCGTTTATCGGTCGCAATGTGGTGCTGATGCCGAGTTACGTCAATATCGGTGCCTATGTCGATGAAGGCACCATGGTCGACACGCAACGCTTCGCTTTCCTATCCCCAGACGGGGTCGTCTGAAAACGACCCAGAGCCGAGGTAGATGCCTCGGCAAAGCAGCCGGTCATATCCACCAAACCGTTGGGTCAATTTGCTGACAGACTGACGCCAGCCGTTCGCAGCACAAGAAGC
>JANOEV010000105.1:0-7077 GCA_031413695.1 Burkholderiales bacterium | reverse complement strand
GCTTCGATCATGTTGAAATCGGCAATCGCCTCACCGACCTGGCGGCGTAGACGCTTGGCCAGTTTGTTGTGTTCAACCTGTTGTTTCTGGGTGACGACGGCGTTCATAGACTCAGCGACCTTCCGCCGTCAACCGCGAGGATTTGCCCGGTCACATAGGGCGCATCCAGCAGCAGGTATTTGACCGCGCCGGCAATATCGTCGCCGGCACCAACACGCTTTAACGGAATCTGCGCAATGATGCGCGCGCGCTCGGCTTCCGGATACGCCGCGGTCTGCTCAGGCCACTGGATCGCGCCGGGCGAAACACCATTGACCCGGACCGCCGGGGCAAGATCAAGCGCCAATGAACGTGTGAGCCCGGCAAGACCAGATTTGGCAGCGTTATAGACGGCAAAATCCTTCAGCGGTTGCTCGGTATGGATATCAATGATATTGACAATGCCGCCTTGTGCTTCGCGCAAAAACGGCGCGGCGGCCTGCGACAAAAACAGCGGCGCCTTCAAATTTGAGCCCATCAGGTCGAGCCAGTCGTCTTCACTGATGTTGCCAATCGGGGTTGGATAAAAAGACGAGGCATTGTTGATCAGCCCATCCAGCCGGCCAAAACAGGAATGGGCCTGATTGACCAAGCCTTTCAGCGCGTTGTAGGCCAACAGGTCGCCCTGCACCACCGCAGCCGATTTTGCGCGATGTGTATTGAGTTCAACGGCTAATTGATCGGCCTCTTTGCGCGAGCGGTTGCAGTGAATCACAACATTGCAGCCGGCTTGGTGAAGAACCCGGGTAATGACCGCGCCGACGCGTTTGGCGGCGCCGGTGATCAACACCGCTTTCGGGGTGGCGGGCGAGGCAGATACGGCGGAGGCGGAAGTGGCTGACATAATGCGTATTTTAGCCGACCCGCAAGCGTGAAGACTCCCAACGATCTCCCGACAGGCACAATGCCCCTGCCCGGCGCTGACGCGCAGGCGCATATAGCCGCGTGCACCGCCATGTTGCAGGATGAAATTCGTCGCGCCGGTGGCTGGATTTCATTTGCGACGTTTATGGATCGCGCGTTGTACGCGCCGGGGCTGGGCTACTACTCGGCCGGTGCCCGCAAGTTTGGTCAGGCCGGCGACTTCATTACCGCGCCGGAAATTTCGCCGTTGTTCGGGGCTTGTATTGCCCGCAGCGTTGCCCAAACCGTGCAAAACACCAACGGCAATTTACTCGAACTCGGGCCCGGCTCCGGCCGGATGGCGTTTGACATGTTGCCGGCACTTGAATTGCTCGGTGCGTTACCCGAAAAATACCTGCTGCTGGAGGTTTCGGCCGACTTGCAGGCGCGTCAGCGTGAAACACTCGCCAGCCTGCCCGCGCATTTGTTTGACAGGTGCGAGTGGATTGATAACTTGCCGGCGAATTTTGTTGGGGCAATCGTCGCCAATGAAGTGCTCGATGTGGTGCCGGTGCATTTGGTCACGTTCGGCCCGGGCGGGATTGCCGAGCGTGGTGTGGCGCAAAAGGACGATGCGGACCATGGATTTGCCTGGCAGGATGTTCCTGGTCTGCCGGCAGATGTGCAAAAAATGGTTGAGGTGGTGAATGGCGATGTGTTTGCGCTTACGCCGCCCGACGGGTATCTGACCGAATTTACCCCGCAGGCGGCTGCGCTGACGGCGTCGTTGGTGCAGGCGCTAAAAACCGGCGTGATTCTGTTGATTGACTACGGCTTCAGACGCAGCGAGTTTTATCATCCCACCCGTCACACCGGTACCCTGATGTGCCACTACCGACACCACGCCCATACCGATCCGTTTTTGTTTCCGGGGCTGCAGGACATCACGGCGCATGTCGATTTCACCGCGATCGCCGGGGCGGGTATCGATGCCGGCGGGGAATTGATCGGATATGCGACCCAGGCCAATTTTCTGCTCGGGGCGGGCATCGCAGATTTGATTGCACGGCACGACCCTAACGACACAGCGCGATATCTGGGATTGACCAATCAGGCGCAGCGGCTGTTGTCACCGGCCGAAATGGGTGAGTTTTTTAAGGTGATAGGCTTTGGCAAGGGTCGACAAACCATCGACGCGTTGGCAAACGCGCGGCAACTGCCACTGTGAATGGGTTCCGGTTAGACTAACGGCTGGGAAATCTTGCAGGCCGGTGGATAGGCTTGCCTATCCGTCCGCACAATCGACGCATTTAACAAAAACGCGCAGGGGGAAAACATCATGGGTCTCATGATCGGTGTACCAAAAGAAGTGTTTGCCGGTGAAAAACGTGTCGCAACGGTTCCCGAGGTCGTCGAAAAGCTGGTCAAACTCGGCTTCGGCGTCAGCGTAGAGGCTGGTGCAGGTGATGCGGCAAATTGTGATGATGCGTCGTATGTCGCGGCTGGCGCCACCATTGCCGGCGACGCCCGAACCCTGTGGGCGAATGCGGACGTCGTCTTTAAGGTGCGTGCGCCGAGCATGGATGAGGTTGCGTTAATGCGCGCGGGCCAAACGCTGATTTCGTTTATCTGGCCGGCGCAGAGCCCGGACTTGATGACGGCGATGAAAGCCAGAAAAGTGACCGTGTTGGCGATGGATTGTTTGCCACGCATGTTGTCACGGGCGCAAAAGATGGATTCGCTGACATCGATGGCCGGTATCAGTGGTTATCGCGCCGTGATTGAAGCGGCCAACGTCTTCGGGCGATTCTTCGCCGGTCAGATCACAGCAGCCGGTAAAGTGCCGCCCGCCAAAGTATTCATCGCCGGTGCCGGCGTGGCGGGTTTGGCGGCGATTGGCACGGCCGCCAGCATGGGGGCGATTGTACGCGCCAATGATACGCGCGCCGAAGTCGCCGACCAGGTGAAGTCTCTCGGTGGCGAGTTTGTTGCGGTCGATTATGCCGAAGAGGGCGGCGGCGGCGGCGGGTATGCCAAGGTCATGAGCGAAGGTTTTCAGCAGGCGCAGCGCGACATGTACGCGAAACAAGCGCGCGAAGTCGACATCATCATCACCACCGCACTGATTCCCGGCAAACCCGCGCCAAAACTCATCACCGCCGAGATGGTGCAATCGATGAAGGCCGGCAGTGTCATCGTCGATATGGCCGCCGAGCAAGGCGGCAATTGCGAACTCACCGAGCCGGGAAAGGCGGTGGTCAAACACGGCGTCACGATCGTCGGTTACACCGATTTGACGAGTCGTCTGGCCAAACAGGCATCAACGCTTTATGGCACCAACCTTTTCCGACTCGCCGAAGAGCTGTGCAAAACCAAAGACGGCGTCATCAACGTCAACATGGAGGACGATGCGATTCGCGGACTTACAGTGATCAAGGACGGTGCCGTCACCTGGCCCGCGCCCGCCCCCAAACTTCCGGCTGTGCCTGCGCCGAAGCCGGCTGCTGCCGTTGTCGCGAAAAAAGGTCATGGTGCACCATCGGCACAGATGTCCGGTGGCAAGCTGGCGGTGATGTTTGCGGTGGCGGCCGCACTGTTCTGGTTTGTCGGCGCGAACGCACCGGCGGCATTTCTCGGCCATTTCACGGTGTTTGTGCTGGCGTGTTTTGTCGGCTACATGGTGGTTTGGAATGTCACACCGTCGTTGCATACGCCGCTGATGAGTGTCACCAATGCCATCAGTTCGATTATCGTCATCGGCGCGCTGGTACAAATTGCCCCGCCTTCAGTTGTCGGAATGGCCGGCCAAGCGGCGCGACCGGATGAACTGATCCGTTGGTTTGCGGTGGTTGGCATTGCGCTTACAGCGATCAATATGTTCGGCGGTTTTGCCGTCACCCAGCGCATGCTGGCAATGTTTCGGAAATAGGAGCCATCACCATGTCTGACAGTCTGGTTACGGCCGCCTATATCGGCGCCATCATGTTGTTTATTTTGAGTCTGAGCGGTTTGTCCAATCCGGAAACCGCACGCCGCGGCAACCTGTTTGGCATTCTGGGCATGGGTATTGCCGTGCTCGCCACGGTACTCGGCCCGCGTGTCACCGCCGCAGGCATCCCCTGGATTATTGGCGCGATGGTCGTGGGTGGATCAATCGGACTTTACGCCGCGCGTACCGTGCAAATGACACAAATGCCGGAGCTGGTCGCGTTTATGCACAGCCTGGTCGGTTTGGCCGCCATGGCGGTCGGATTTGTCAGTTACATCGATACCTCGGTTGCGTATACCGGCGTTGAGAAAACCATCCACGAAGTCGAAATCTATCTCGGCATTTTGATCGGTGCGGTCACCTTCTCCGGCTCGGTCATTGCCTTTGGCAAATTGTCTGGCCGTATCGGTGGCAAGCCGTTGTTGTTACCCGGCCGGCATTTCCTCAATCTGATCGGCTTGCTGGTGGTGATCTGGTTCGGACGCGAATTCATCCACGCCGACACGGTTTCCTCGGGCATGACACCGTTGATTGTCATGACCATCATCGCGCTTTTATTTGGCATGCACATGGTGATGGCAATCGGTGGCGCGGACATGCCGGTGGTGGTGTCGATGCTCAACAGTTATTCCGGTTGGGCGGCGGCGGCGACCGGCTTTATGCTATCGAATGATCTGTTGATTGTGATTGGCGCATTGGTGGGTTCAAGCGGCGCAATTTTGTCGTTCATCATGTGCCAGGCGATGAATCGCAATTTCATCAGTGTGATTGCGGGAGGATTTGGCGGCGGTGCACCGGTGGCAAAAGCCGGCGGCGACGCGGCGCAGCCGGCTGGTGAGGTGGTACCGGTCGGTGCGGCTGAGACCGCCGAGCTGCTGCGCGACGCCAAGAGTGTCATCATCGTGCCGGGTTACGGCATGGCGGTGGCGCAGGCGCAGCACACGGTCTACGAAATCACCAAGTTATTGCGTGAGAAAAAAATCAACGTGCGGTTTGGTATCCATCCGGTTGCCGGCCGTATGCCGGGCCATATGAATGTGTTGCTCGCCGAGGCGAAGGTCCCCTACGATATCGTGTTCGAGATGGACGAAATCAACGAAGACTTTGGCAACACCGATGTGGTGATGGTGATTGGCGCCAACGATATCGTCAACCCGGCGGCCCAGGACGATCCGACCAGTCCGATTGCCGGCATGCCGGTGCTTGAGGTGTGGAAGGCCAAAACCAGCATTGTCATGAAACGCAGCATGGCGTCCGGTTATGCGGGTGTTGATAATCCGCTTTTCTACAAAGAGAACAACCGTATGTTGTTCGGCGACGCCAAAAAAATGCTTGACGAGGTGTTGGTGTCGCTGCGCAGCGCAAGTTGATTGGTCAAACTGCTGCAGATTGTCAGGCGGCGGGGTTGGGTCGGAAAGTTGTCAGCGGCAATAACAAGGTCACACAGGTGCCACCGCCTTTGAGCGGAATGATCTCGACATCGCCGCCCATATTCGATGCGCGGCCTTTCATGTTGGCAAGACCGCGGCCACCGCGCAATGTATCCGGGTCAAATGACGCGCCGTCGTCAATCACCCGAACGAGTATGCGATTGGCAACACGATCAACGCCGGTTGACAACAATATGTGCGTGGCATTGGCGTGTTTGAGCGTGTTGGTAAAGGCCTCCTGCACGATGCGCAACACGCTGCGGACATTTTCGGGGTCCAAATAATCGAGCGGCGGCAGATCGTTGACGGCCCATTCAAGCGTAATACCCGCCGCGTTGAGACGTGGCTCCAGTCGATAGCGCAAATTGCCGAGCACAACCAGCAAATCCCGCTCAACCGGCTCAAGCGAATCAATCGTCAACTTCAGTTCATCAATACAATCCGCAATGATGCTTTCCAACGCCGCCTGTGTCAGCGTTCCGCGGCGCATCACCGCCAGCGTTGACATCAGCTGTGAACCGATGCCGTCGTGCATGTCTCGCATCAGGCGTTGCCTTTCCTCCGCCGTGGCGCGTTGCTGATCGAGGGCGCGCTCCCGCGCAAAACTCGCCGCCAGATCTCGTTCGCGTATTGCCACACGATTGGCCAGGCTGGCGTTGAGCGATTCGTAATTGGTCAACGTCTCGACAAAGCGCCGCACCAGTAACGCGGCAACCGCAACCAGCAACAATGGCAGGCCGAGCGGAATCAAATAGAGCCGGTCATAACCGAGTAACTCGCGGTAATTCAGAAAGTCGTGGATGCCAAAGCCGGACGTGAACAATACCGCAACAATCATCAGGATATTGCCGCGGGTCAACACGCGCGTCAGCTGATAGATCAACACCACCGTAAATACCGGTGAGAGCAATGCATAGACTGCATAAATAATGCCAGTCGCAATCCAGAACCGATCTATCGTAATCGAGATGGCAAGAAATACCGTCGCGACGACAGCCAGCCAGATCAATGTACGTTCAAATCTTGGCAACGGACGATTAGCGTAATGCAAGGAAAAATTGACCTGCAAGGTTGTCAGCCAGCACATTGCCGGTACGGCAAGTGCACCAAGCCAAACTGGTGTGTCGCGCAGGTAGTGGTGAAACAGTCGCACGACGGCAACGGCTGCCATAAGCCCGAACAACAAAAACATTGTCTCGGAACGGCGCCGCAGCCATAACGTCAGGGAGAAAATAGCCATTACCACCAACACGCCGGTAATCAACTGTGGTGCGGTGGTTTGAATAAAATGTCGCCGGGCGAACATCGGCTCGACGAGATAACTCGCGCCGATGACAACTTGGGCGATTCCTGCGCGTGCATAACCGTCGGGATGCAGGCGGATAAGAATCTCGTTCTCACCTTCTCGAATCAGACTTGACGGCACCAAGAAGTACTGCGTCAGGTTCCACGATTCCTGTGGCTTCGGTCCCAGACGTCCGCTAACGGCGAATGACGAACCATTCAGGTAGATTTCAATGTTGTTGGTGACGCGGGTGACATAGATGGCGCGTTGTTCACCCGACTTGCCGTCGTGTTGTGCGCCTTGATGCCGAAATGTCAGGCGATACCAGCCGTATTGCCGCCAATCGCGTTTTTGCATGCGCCAGCTATCGGGAAGATCGATGATCCGCCAAACACTGTTCGCCGGGGGCAATTCTGTCGACGGCGACTGCAAAAACTGCGCCTGATCAAACGTGATGAGGCCGCCCGGGGCAACCTGGCTGTTGTCGCCGG
>JANOEV010000104.1:0-3426 GCA_031413695.1 Burkholderiales bacterium | reverse complement strand
CTGCGCACGCTGCGCGGCGGATTGTCCGTTTGGCGCGGTGGTAATGATTGCACGAACCGACCACCGTCATCATCCGCAGCAGGCATCGGTGATCAATGATTTGTGCGCGGCCTGCGGCATTTGCGTGGGTGCGTGTCCTTCGTCGACACCGTTTCGCCACCTTGAGGAAATTGTTTCCGGCATCGAGATGCCCGATATGCCTATTGCCGCGCTGCGAAAAACGTTGCATTACAAACTTGCTGATCTGCACGGAGAAGCAAAGACGGTTGTCTTCGCTTGCCGACAGGCGGCCAACTTCGAAACGCTCGCCGATCATTTGACCGCCGTGATTGTGCTCGAATGCGCCGGCATGCTACCGCCATCGTTTATCGACTACGCCACCCGCATGGGTGCCACCGGCATCGTCATCGCGGGCTGTCGCCAAGCCGATTGCGAATTTCGGCTTGGCGATCAATGGCTGCAACAGCGCCTTGGCGGCACCCGTGCGCCGAAATTGCGGGCTGCGGCACAACGTGACCGCATTGCGGTGGTGTGGTCCGGGTGCGCCGTTGAGCGGGTTCGGGACGCGATCAACACGCTGCGCAATAATGCCCTGCAGTTGCCCACCCAGCCCGCCGACATCACTTTTAACGAGGCACATCATGATTGATTTGACGTTACGCCAACAGCCATTCAGCCTCACAACCGTCGCCTCTGGTGGCCTGGCGCCCATCGCGATGGAGTCACGATTCAATCTCGCGGTTCCGCTGGATTCACGCCGCCCACTGGCCATGGCCTGGCTTGGTCTCGGCCTGTTAGCGCTTGTGGCATCGGGTCTATTTTCGATTCTGCTGGTGCTGTCGCGCACGCCGCAATTGCAAACGCTCTTCCCGGTGGCCGATTTTTTCCGGGTGGCGTTGGTGGTGCATGTCGATCTTTCGGTATTGGTCTGGTTTCTGAGCTTTGGCGGCGCGCTATGGACGATGAGCGGTACACCGCGTTTGATGCCGCTGGCCTGGAGTGGGTTTAGCCTCGCTGCACTCGGCACCATGGCAATGTGCGCGTCACCATTCGTCGAACGCGCAACACCGGTGATGTCCAACTACGTGCCGGTACTTGATGGCGCGGTGTTTCTTGCCGGACTCGTGACCTTCGGCGCCGGTATCGCGCTCCTGTGTTTGCGCTCGATGCTGGCGGCGACCCCCGTCGGGCTGCGCATCAGCGGCGATGGTGCATTACGCTTTGGGCTTAATGCCGCGATGGTGGCAACCGCAGTGGCCGTGTTTGCGTTCGCCTGGTCGTGGGCCGTGGTGCCACGTGAGCTCGATGCCCGTATCTACTATGAGTTGGTGTTCTGGAGCGGTGGCCACGTCCTGCAATTCGCGTACACCCTGCTGATGCTGGTCGGCTGGATTTGGCTCGCCTCAGCCCTGAATGCGCTGCAACCATCACGTTTCCCACTGTCACCCCGGGTCGTGATGCTGCTGTTTGCCATCGCCCTGCTCGCAGTATTCGTGACACCGATTACTTTTCTGGCTTACGACGTGACATCGGTAGAACACCACCGCGCCCAGACTCTGCTGATGCGCTTTGGCGGCGGCCTGATCATCGCACCAATTGCTTTCGCAGTGCTTTGGGCACTGCGCTCGGCAAGGGACCTGCCAGCAGAGATGCGTCCGCTGCGCGCAAGCCTGATCGCATCGCTCGTGTTGTTCTCGGCGGGTGGCATCATCGGCTTCATGATTGCCGGCAGTAATGTGCGAATCCCTGCACATTATCACGGCTGTATTGTCGGCGTGACACTGGCGATGATGGGGGTTGTTTACCATCTTTTGCCGCAATTTGGCTTCAACGCGCCCAAATCCCGTTACGCGGCATGGCAGCCTGGCATTTACGGCGCAGGGCAGCTGATGCATATTGTCGGACTGGTTTGGTCGGGCGGCTATGGTGTCCAGCGCAAAGTCGCGGGTGTCGACCAAGTGTTGCGCACCGACCATGAAACCTGGGGGATGGGCCTGATGGGTTTTGGCGGGCTCGTCGCCATCGTTGGCGGCATCCTGTTCGTGGTGATCGTGTTGCGCGCGTTGCGCAGATCGCCTGCCTCATGAAAATGACCGAGGCTTCCCCGGCTGGCGTCCGCGAAAGCGATTCTCTACGGCGCTGGCTTCAACGTATCGGGACGTTTGGCGCGATACTGGCGCTAGTCATTCTGGGTGCCAGTATGTTGCTGCGCCTCACGATAATTTTTGGCGTGGACGGGCATACGATTTCGACGCTTCCCCCGTCGTTGGAAAATGCCATCCGCCTGGCCCACCGCCTCGCCGCAGCCGCAGTAGGCTTGCTGGCGTTATGCGTTGCAGCCATTGGCTGGAAACGCCGTCCGTTGTCATCGCCTTTTATAGCGCCAGCTGTTTGGATTGTGGTGTCGACTGTCATGCTGGCCATCATCGGCCCCCTTACGCCCGGCTATCGGTTAATTACTGTCACCGTCGCTAATGTCGTCGGTGGGATGGTTCTACTGATGGCATTCTGGTCGCTGCGCGAAGCCGCATTAAACAAACTGTCGACCTGCAATCCTGTCAACCCGCTGCTTTCAATCGCAATCCTCGCCTTTCTCGCGCACATCGCAGCAGGTGCGGCAGCGAGCGCGTTCGCCATGCACGATGTCCGCTGGTTTGCATTTGTGCACATCGGCACCGCAACGCTCGCGACCATGCTTGTCGGCGCAATTCTGTGGGATCGCCGACGCGACGCAACCATTGCGCGCTGGACTGTCGCAGCTGCGGGCCTGATGGTGCTTCAGCTGGCGCTAGGCTTCGCGCTGATGTGGCTTGGCACGCGTCCGACCTGGCTGGCTTATTTGCATGGCATGCTTTCGCCCCTGCTCGCGATCACACTCGTGCCGCTGGCGAACCGCGGCTCACCGACGCGCGAGTAAGTAGCCCCCGGCAATGATGCATAACCCGGTCATGCGCACCGGAGAGGCATTGACCAATCCAGAAAATTCCATCCACGATTTTCTCGCCAACATCCCGCTGCTGCGGGATGCATCAAAAGATGAAGTCGAACGCATGGCGGCCGGTACGCGCCGTGTGTATGCGAAAAAACGCGAAGCGCTTTTTCAGCGAGGTGATCCATGTGAAGGATTCGGGATTGTACTTTATGGACAGGTCAAGCTGCTGGTTACGTCGCCGCAGGGCATGGAAAGAATTATCGAAATCATCGGCCCGGGCATGACTTTTGGCGAGGCCATCGTGTTCATGGATGTGCCCTACGTGGTCAGTTCGCAAACGCTGGCTGATTCACTGCTATTGCACGTCTCCAAGCGAACGGTATTTGCAGAGCTGGAACACAATCAGGCAATGTCGCGCAAGATGTTGGCGGGTCTCGGTCGCCGACTGCATGGACTGATTCGAGATGTCGAGTCTTATTCGATGCGCTCCGGCC
>JANOEV010000103.1:0-24159 GCA_031413695.1 Burkholderiales bacterium | reverse complement strand
TGACCGCCGCTCTTGAAAAGAGCATTGCCGTCATGCTGGTTCGTTAACCTGCCGGCTTTAGCGCCTAAACGCGAACGTAATGACCGACCGTGGTAAGTCGGGAAATGAGATGGTCGGCGATGCCCAGAACCGGTAGCACATCATGCACCGCGCCGACGGCAATCGCCTCACGGGGCATGCCAAACACCACGCACGATGCCTCGTCCTGGGCAATGTTGTGTGCGCCACAGGTGCGCATCTCTTCCATCGCCACCGCACCATCCTTGCCCATCCCGGTCAACATCACACCATACGCATTGGCACCGACGTTTTTTGCAACCGAACGGAACAACACCTCAACCGATGGCTTGTGGCGGTTGACCGGTTCGTCGTCAGATAACGCCACAACATAATTTGCGCCGCTCTTTTTCACCGCAAGATGTTTGCCGCCGGGGGCAATATAGGCATGGCCCGGTAATACCCGCTCGCCATCGTCGGCTTCCTTGACGCTGATTTTGCACAACCCGTCCAGACGAACGGCAAAACTTTTGGTGAAGCCCGGCGGCATATGTTGCGTGATCAGAATCGCCGGAAAGTCGGCCGGTAATCGTGTCAGGACCTCGCGAATGGCCTCGGTACCACCGGTCGATGCGCCGATAGCGACAATTTTTTCAGTGCTGCCCGATGCAAGCACCGCGCGTACCGACTTGACCGTAGCCGTGTCGTGGGCGGCAACCGTCACGGCGCCCGCCGGCGTATGTGCTGCAGCAGATGTCGCGGCCGGTGTTGTATGGCGGCGGCCAAACCGTGCCTGGGCAGCCGCACGTATTTTTTCGCGGATGTCTTCAGCGCATTCACTCATGCCCTGGGATATGCCGATTTTTGGTTTGGCGACAAAATCAACCGCACCCAGCTCGAGCGCCTTGATCGTCACTTCCGCACCGCGTTCGGTCAGCGTTGACACCATTACGACCGGCATCGGCCGCAGCCGCATCAGCCGCTCAAGAAAGTCGAGCCCGTCCATGCGCGGCATCTCGATATCCAACGTCAACACATCCGGATTCATGGTGCGGATCATTTCACGGGCGATCAACGGATCCGGGGCCGCACCAATGGCTTCCATATCCGGCGCCGAATTGATGATTTCTTTCATCAAATTTCGAATCAGCGCGGAGTCGTCAACAATCAGAACACGTATCTTTTCCATATTCATCCGATCAAAATAGCTCGATATCGCCGGCAACCGGCTTGGCCGCGATGGCCGTCAAGTACTGCTTCTCTTGATTCACCAACACGTCATCTGCGGCAGCCAGACGTTTGACCAGCGCGCGCCCGGACTTGGGGAAAAAACAGACTTTACGCGGATAGATGTCCAACAGATCTTCTGACAGCAGGGCGATGCCTTCCAATTTCACAAACTCACGGATAAATTGGGCGTTGCGCTCACCAACGTTGATGGTTGTGAAATTTTTCATCACGTGTCCACCGCCAAACACCTTGGCCTGCAATCGATTGCGTTGCGCGCCGCGCTTGACCAGTTCGTTGATCAGCATCTCCATTGCATTGACGCCGTACCGTCCGGCAGTGCCGCCAAGATGGCTGTCGTTTCCATCCGGCAGCAAAAAGTGATTCATGCCGCCGATCCCGGCAACCGAATCGCGCAAACACGCCGCCACACACGATCCAAGCACGGTCACGACCGGAATTTCATCGCTGTCGACATAAAACTCGCCCGGCAGCACCTTGATGGCCTGGGTGTCAAAGCCGCGCTCGGTATAACGAAACGTGGCAAATCCCGGCGGATCCGCAAAGCGTTGCACACTATTTTTTTGGAGACTCGCCAGCATTCACTATCCAATGATTGATTCTTGACTGTTATTTTCGGGGCGGGACCACCGCCGACGGTTTCTAACGGCGCATCGCAACACGTTCGGGAACGCGGCCATCAGCACGGCCATCAACGCGCTCATAAACCGTCTTTCCCTTCAGGCGGTACGACTCGCGACTGTCCGAAAAATTCTCTGAATGCCCGGCAAACAGCAGCCCACCGATTGCCAGATGCTGCGCCATCTTTGCCAGCACCTGTTGCTGGGTCGGCTTGTCAAAATAGATCATCACATTGCGGCAAAAAATGATGTCAAATTGTTCGCGCAAGCCATATGACGGTTGCAGCAGGTTGAGCGGCTGAAACGTAATCAGCTGGCGCAACTCCGGACGCACCCGCGCCATGCCGGCATTGGCGCCACCGCCTTTTTGGAAGTATTTTTTTAACAAGGGCTCGGGGACCCCGCGGATGTTTTCATCCTTGTACACACCTCGCTCCGCCGTCGTAAGCACTGCAGTGTCGATATCGGTTGCCAGAATCGAGATTTGTGCACCAGCTTTGCCTTTGGCCGCATTTGCCTCGACAGCGGTCATGGCGATGGTGTATGGTTCCTCGCCGGTAGACGCGGCGCAGCACCATATCTTGAGCGTCGGCTTTTGATGCGCGTCGACAAACTGGGTCAACACCGGGAAATGGTGCGCCTCACGGAAAAACGAGGTCAGATTGGTGGTGAGTGCGTTGGTGAACTCCTGCCATTCGCCGGAATCGTCACGCTCAAGCGTGTCGAGATAGCTGCGAAAACTCTGGTGCCCGGTGGCGCGCAAGCGCCGCGACAGGCGGCTGTAGACCATGTTTTCTTTTGTATCATTCAGGTTGATACCGGCGCGTTGGTAAATCAGCTTGCGAACACGCTCAAAATCACCGGCAAGGAAGTCGTAGTCCCGGGCGCCATTGGCCGACTCGCCTGCCTGCTGCATTGATGTGCTCATTGGTGCGCCTTTTTATGCCGTGGGGATTGCTGCGGATTGCGCCGTACAACCGGGAACGTCCACAATCCGGTTTTACCATGGCACAACATATTGTCGGCGCGTGCGGCCAATACTTGAATGACGCCGGATCAATCGCGCAACACAGGCAAATTCGCGTCCTACCGGCATGCCACCGCAATCAACCGGCAATCAGTCGTTGATAAAAAACCCGTGTTCACGGCGCAGCTCATCAAGCCGCACCGACATGACCAGGTCAAAACTATTTTGATAGACGCTGCCGTCGTCGAGCGCCAGAAAGCGGGCGTGATCTTGCGGCGATACATCCGGGTAAAGGCCATCGGCGTCGTCAATACGTCCGTCCAACCGGGATTCAGGCTGATTCGCGTGGTAAAAGTGTGAAAGTGTCATGTCAGTCTCCTTGGCTATATAGAGATTCTCGATAATCCCGACCCTCTATGAAGGCCTGTTAAACGGCCAAAAAACCATTCAACTCCTTGCTTACCAAAACGCCAAACCGCCGCAACCGGGTTCAACCATTCGCTGGTTGCACCCGATTGCAGCGGTATTGACTGGTGTTGAACGTGGCACCGGCAGCGCGGATCACGCGTATCAGTGCCTTTCTTGACGTACCAGCGACTAGAATTGCACACTCACCGGCAGCTTGAACAACGACACGGATTCGGACAGTCGCTGCGCCTGATCCTTGAGGGCCGATGCCGCCGCCGCAGACTCTTCAACCAACGCCGCATTCTCCTGGGTTGCCCGGTCGAGTTCACTGACACCGGCACCAACCTGACTGATACCCTGCGCCTGCTCGGCGGAGCCGGTGGCGATCTCACCGAGGATCTGTTTGATACGATCGGCATTGGCGACAATTTCGACGATGGTTTCGCCGGCACCCTTGACCACCTTGGCACCGGACTCGACCTGCTCAACGCTAGATGTGATGAGCGATTTAATCTCCTGGGCTGCCGCCGCGCTGCGCTGGGCGAGGTTGCGCACTTCCGATGCGACCACGGCAAAACCACGGCCCTGCTCACCCGCGCGGGCAGCTTCGACCGCGGCGTTCAAGGCAAGAATATTGGTTTGAAACGCGATGCTATCAATCACACCGATGATATCGCCGATCTTTTTTGATGACGCGTGAATGGCGCTCATGGTGTTGACCACGTCGCCGATCACCTTACCGCCGCGTTCCGCCACTTCGGAATTGCTCGAGGCAATCACCGCAGCGTCTTTTGCATTTTGTGCGGCATTTTTTACCGTGGCGGAAATTTGTTCAACCGCCGCCGCAGACTGCTCGAGATTGGCCGCTGTCTGTTCGGTGCGTGACGACAAATCCATGGTGCCGCTGGCAATTTCACTGCTGGCGGTATAAATGCTGTCACTACTGATCCGCACCTGATGCACCAGCTGACGCAGCGAGTGTTGCATGGCAGCAAGCGTCACCATCAACTGCGCCGCTTCGTCGCTTCCCCAAGGCTGTGGTTGCGTGGTCAGATCGCCATCAGTAATGGCCGCCAGATGCCTTTGCACCTCGCGCAATCCACCGCGTGTCACCAGATGGAATGTTTTGAACAGATAGGCAACAAGCAGTAGGCTGACCAACACCACCACCAACGAGCGGAATAGATCGGCACGCGTCTTGGCAATGCGATCAGCAAGCACTTGATCAAGCGTTGTTTGCAGCCGCGTATTCAGCTCAAATTGGCTGGCGATCGCCCGATTGGCCAGCGCGAGAAATTGGCCTGCGTCAGCCTTGACAATTTCGCCTGACAGGAATGTCTTTTTGACTTCGGTTAAATACGTTGCGAATTGTGAATCCGCCTCTTCGTGTTTAATCTGGACAGCGAGATCAGGCCTTGCCTTTAATACCTTCGCTAGACTCGAATCCAGCCCGTCGAAATGGTAACTTGCCATTGCAAAATTTTGGTTCAACACAGACATTTGCCCTGCGGTCACCTCGCCTGAAGCAAGGACGACATTGCCAACGCCACGCATTTTTGCCATCGACTCGACCAGCGCCGAGGTTCGGACGTAGGAAGCGTCGGTCAGGTAATACGAATCGATATCAGGGTCCAGTGCCAAGTTTGAAGCGTCAAGGACATGGTCGATCAGTCCGCCGATCGCGGCGACACTTGCCGTGTGTGTCGCGAACACGGCGTCTGCGGATCCTGATGCGCTGCGTGCAGCGCTGGCGGCATCGAGATATTTTTTGTATGCTGCGCCGGTTGAAAGCGGCACGCCCATCTTTGCGTCGAGCGCAGCGACAATTTTTTGCTGCTCCTCATAGTTTGAGACAATTTCATTTGCATTGCTGACCGGCAAGCTGTTGGCTGCGGCGGTTGCTGCCATGCGCATCAATTGCGCCTGCCGCATTAATGGCAGCAATTCTTTGCCATAGGCAACACCACGCCGCTCCTGCTCGGCAAAGGTAATGACCTCCTGCTTGGCGCCGACAAACGAAACTAGTAGCACGACAATGGGCAGTAGAAAGACCACCGAAATGACCGCAGCCTTGGCCGTAAAGTTGATGCTGCGGAACAACTTGACGCCGGGCGCCCAGATACCCTGCGGCGTAAACATCTCGGTAAACAGATCTTTACCCTCGTGGGACGAGAGGACGACGGGCGGTTTGATTGCGACTGCAGTTTGCATATTCATCATCCAGTTTTGTGAGACTTGTTCGACTTCGAATTGGTTTGTTTGATGCCTTTGTCCGCCGGGGCGGAGGTGTTAGTTCATCAACGCCATATCCGCCGACGACATGAGTTTTTCAATGTCGGTCAGGATCAACATACGTTCGCCCACCTGGCCGAGCCCCTGGATGAAGGATGCGTCGATTTCGCCGGAGAATTCGGGTGCCGGTTTGATCTGCTCGCCGGTGAGTTCGATCACATCGGATACCTGGTCAACAACAATGCCGACCACACGGCTGGCGATGTTCAAGATGATGACGACGGTAAACGTGTTGTATTCGGCGTTTTCGAGACCGAATTTCAAACGCAGGTCGATGATCGGCACGATCACGCCACGCAGGTTGATCACACCCTTGATAAATGACGGCGCGTTGGCGATACGCGTCGGTTGCTCGTAACCACGGATTTCCTGCACGCGCAGAATATCGATACCGTACTCTTCAGCGCCCAATCGAAACGTCAGAAATTCCCGTCCAAGTGCGACCGTTTGCGCGGCACGTTTGACGGCTTGTTCGATCACTGTGTTTTCCATTGCACCCATGTCATGACTCCGTTTGGGAAAGTTGGTTGAAATTGTTGGATTCGCGCGACGGCGGTATCACTAGTCAGTGAGTATCGGCAGGTGCGGGTAAATCTAAAGCCGCAATAAGGGCCTAAAAAGCGCGGCATTCAAGGTCATTACAAAAAGCGCCTATTGGCGGGCACTTTCGGCTGCTTTTGCCCCAAACTACCCGTGGATAAACAACTTTTTGTTTCTTGCTTCGGCCTTTCCCACACGCAAAATTGCCTGATCCACAACCCACGCAATCATCACCATGGCCGCGGCAATTTGCTACACTGGCTTGGCTGCGCCGATGACATTGACGATAAATTGCGAATTCATGATTCTTGCGGTTGACGATGACAAACTAAATCTGCTGTTACTCGGCGAGTTGCTCGAGGACGGCGGCTTTGCCATGCTCGAAGCCGACGGTATCGAAACCGCGCTTGATTGCGAAAATGACCCGCGTATTCAATTGTTATTGCTCGACAGCAATCTGAATCCCGGCACCGGCTCTCAATTGCTGGCGGAGATCCGATCACGGGAAATTGCCCGTGGCACGCCGCGCCGACCTGCCATTGTTGTCACCGGTGATGTTGATGACAGCCAGCAGCGCAAACTCATGGCCGACGGCTTTGATCAATTTATTGCCAAGCCTTATACGGCTGCGCATTTGATCGACCAGATCAACCGGCTGTTGACCCGCTAGCTTCACCGCGTCATCCACACCGCGTCTATCAAATTTGATCGGGGTGGTCCGGGCAAACCCGGACCACCCCGATCATTTCAACAGGCATTCCCGATTGCAGGGCTAGAACTCGGTCCAGGTGTCACCGCTTGCATTGGCCGCCGCTGTTTTTGCCGGTTGCCGTGGCGCCGTCACGGTCGCCGCCTTGGTCACCACTTTTGCAACCGCACTGGTTACTTTTTTGGCGGCGCCGACACCGGACTTGGCAATCGACGACGTAAATGGCTTCTTGAACGATTGCGCCGACGTCATCGACTTGGTCGATTTATCAACTTGTTGGGTTGCCATGACGTTGGCCGTTCCGGTCACCTTAAACACGCCGACTGATTCGGTGAGTTTGAACGCCTGATCCTTCAGACTCGCGGCGGCGGCGGCAGATTCTTCCACCAGCGCGGCGTTTTGTTGGGTCATTTGATCCAATTGTGTCACCGCCTGATTGACCTGATCGATGCCGCTCGATTGCTCAACCGTCGCGGCGGTGATTTCGCTCATCAGGTCGGTGACACGTTTTACCTGCAGCACAATTTCATTCATGGTTTCGCCGGCCTCGTTCACCAGGCGCGAACCATCGTTGACCTTGTCGACACTGTTGGAAATCAAGCCTTTGATTTCCTTGGCTGCCTGCGCGCTGCGTTGTGCAAGGGTGCGCACTTCGCTCGCCACCACGGCAAAACCACGTCCCTGTTCGCCGGCACGGGCGGCTTCGACCGCCGCATTGAGCGCCAGAATGTTGGTTTGGAAGGCAATGCCGTCAATCACACCGATAATGTCGGCGATTTTTTTCGACGCCAGTTGGATATCCGCCATGGTGGTGACCACTTGGCCGACCACACTGCCGCCCTTTTCGGCCACACCTGAAGCGGTTGCCGCCATTTGAGACGCCTGACGTGCATTGTCCGCGCTTTGCTTGACGGTGCCGGTAAGCTGCTCGATCGATGCGGCGGTTTCTTGCAAATTCGACGCCTGATTTTCAGTGCGTGCGCTCAGGTCGCTGTTGCCCTGGGCGATTTCTTGGGAAGCGATATTGACGCCGCTGGCACCCTCCTGCACTTCGCCGATCAACTTGATCAGGGTCTCGCGCATGGCTTCCAAGTCGCGGCCGAGACCGGCGATCTCGTCGCTGCCATCGACGGCAAATGCCGTCGATAAATTACCACTTGCGAGTGCGTTGGCACCGAGCGATGCAAGTACTACCCGCCGCGTGATGCCACGTGCTGTATACCACGCCGCCAGCGCCGAGAGCAAAATCGCCAGCGCGAAGGAAATCAGAATGGCAACCCCGGCAAACGTGGCCGCCGATTTGGCCGCCTGCATGGCAGCCGTGGCGCGTTCAACGTAGAGCTTGGTCAGTGCCGCAATGGCTTCGTTAGTCGCCTTGAATTTATCTTCGGCGGACATCATCGAGGCGAGGCCGGTGTTGGGATCCACACTTGCCATATCAACTGCGTCGTCGGCGCTCTTGCCGTAAACGGTAATCGCCGACGCCGCCTTTGTCAGCAACGGCTTATCCACTTCACCGGATAATTTTTCCAGTTGTTTGATCATACCAAGGCTGTCGTCAAATCGTTTGGCCAGTATCGCCCGCTCTGTCTTGACCCGCGATTCGTCAAAGCCGCTGACCCGGGTGAAGAGCTTGTAGGATTCGGCGCGTGCATTGCTGACTTCGGCGCGAATCGCGTTCGAAATGCGGCGGGCCTCGAGATGCTTATCTTTCAGGTCATCAACCGCCTGCGACTGAACCCGCAGCCCCCACACGCCGACGCCGGCAACAATGGCCATCATCACGAGCGCCAAAATTGGCGCGAGCAATATCTTGTATAGAAGCTTCATGGGCTACACACTTTCTTTCAACATTGAAGGGATTTCGGCATCAAGCGAACATCGGGCGCGGCAGCAATCAGCCCTTGTAAACGCCACCGCAAACGACGGTTTCTTCCAGCCGCTCGCAATACATTTGTTTTGGTTCAATTTTTCTGCTCACCGGGTTGGTGAATTTATAGTCCTGCCAGAAAGTGCCCTTTGACTTGGCAAGCGCAACACGCTCCTTTATGTATGGCGTGCCGTCGATGTCTTTCATGTCGATCATTTCGCGCCCGACTTGTTTTTCATTGGCACCGTGGGCGAGGCACTTGCCGTCTAAACCATAGACCACCAAATACAAATCGCGGTCAACAAATTGGCCCTTTTTGTCGGTGATGGCGGCATAACCTTTTTCCTTGCCATTGGCTTTGACAAACGCATGACCTTTTTTGACCATGGCGACCGCTTCGTCCTTGGTCGCGAATTCGGATTTGGCGTTGACCGGTGCGGCAAACGCCACCATAACGGATACAGCGGAAACAAAAGTGATCAGATTTTTTGGATTCATGGATAACTCCGGTTGGTTGTTTTCAGTACAGGATGAAATATTTGGTGGTTCAGATACAGACATGCACCGCCCCGGTTCTTCAGGCGTGCGCAATTGCTTATTCGACAGCAAAGCATGCATCTTTAGCCCGATTCCGACCAGACCATCGGACAACTCGCTGCTGATGTGCATATCTTCATGCGAAACTCTAGCCTTTGGTCGGGCCAGGCAATCGGTTAAAAAAGCCGGTAAATACGTCACATTTTGGCGACCCGGGTCGATCAGGCATGCATCAATAGCTGCGCGTCACCGACCGCCTTTAGCAACGCATGATTGACCACCAGCCCGTCGATGGTCAGCTCCTGGCAAATGGCGTGCAATTGATCGTCGTCGTGCCGCTCAACCGCCTCCGCCAATTGCAGCAGACCGGCATACGCACCATAACGATGCACCAACGCGTCGACAATTGCCTCGGGTACGCTGACGGTTTCGAGAATCTCCGCCAGCGGCATGCCGAGGATTTTGTCGAGCAGGGAAAAAGTGCCGAGTAAAAACAGGTCATCCTGCTCGGCGTCCAGATCGAGCGCCTTGCCGATGGATTCGAGAAACATGGCGCGCACCAACGCACTTTGCAGCAGCGCCGGCGGCGTCGCTTCGTCGCCGCAATTTGCCAGCAACACCGTCAGCCAGCGTTTGAGTCGCGCCATGCCGATCATCGACAAGGCGTGTTGCAACGAGGTGACCTCAACCGACAGGCCGAATGCCGCCGAATTGGCGAGCGACACCAACTTGTACGACAACACCGCATCGCGTTTAAAGATGGCTTCGATTTCCTGGAAGCTGCCGTCACGATCAACCACTTCCATCAACTTCAACACATTGGCGATGGTACCGAGGCGTTGTTTCGACGGTCTTGCGACGGCGTGGTGCATAAACGACCAGCCGCCGATCAACTCGGCGCCGACCTTCATTGCATTGGCAAGATCATCGGTACTCTCAACGGCGATGGTGACCAGCGGAAATTGCCGCGACTCAACCGGCAGCGCTGAAAACATGCCAAACGTATCGGGGCAGGCGGTGAAATAGCCAACGGCGGGCAATGCAGCGGGCGGAATGTCAGGCAAACGCACGCACAACTTCGGCGCATCCGCCCTCAGCGCCCGGTAGCCGGGCGACATCGACACCAATGCGGTATCGGCGACATACGCCGTTGTGCCGCGCGGCTGCCATCCGTCGATCCAATCTGCCGAATCAACCCCAAAAAATTCGGTGAGCGCAATCATGTCCGGCGACGGCCAGACTTCGCCCAGCGCATTCAGCGCCGAGGCAACAATGGCGACCGGCAGACCGCGGGTATGAATGTAAAAATGCGCACCGGCAACCGTCGCGTGCCGGTTGACCAGCGGCGCGTAGGTAATCAGTGGCGACGCCGAATAAATGGACATGCGGGTTTCCAATATGGGGTTGGTGTGTTCACACCGTTACCCCGTTTATCGGCCGTATCGCCAAAAAACTAAATCCGACGGACGTTCACCGCACAACAAACAGCCCGACCGAAGTCGGGTTTTTTGACTGACACACCGCTGCTCGGTCAACGGAATTTGTACTCGACGCCGTCACGGACGTAACGTCGGCGGTGGTTTGTAACGCCAAACGGGGCATGGCGACCGAGAACGGCGTGACTCGTTTTTGCGCATCGCCACAATTGAGATTGCCATTGCAAGGCCGCCTGCCCAATAGTTGCACCAACCACTGGCTGTCGAATACGCTTGACAAGTATTTGCAGTAGGTTGGTATTAGTGGTAATTTGTCCGGACATATTCGGCGCGCCGACTGAAATCCGCTCAAAGACCCCGTGATGCCCTCCCCGACCAAACCACGCTACCACCAAATTGCCGATTTACTCAGGCGCGACATTGAAAAGGGCCACCATCAGGTCGGCACGCTACTGCCCACCGAATTGCAACTTTGTGAAGCGCACAAAATTTCGCGCCACACGGCACGCGAAGCCTTGCGGGTATTGATACAAGATCATATGGTCGAACGCCGTCAGGGTTCGGGCAGCATGGTCATCGCCAGTTCACGGCAGCGCTTTAATCACGGCATCAGTTCGATTGCCGATTTGCTGCAATACGGTGCAAACATGCGTCTGCGTGTGGTCGAGTCAACGCGTATGACGGCAGACGACGAACTTTCAGCACTGATGAATTGCACGGTCGGCACGCCGTGTATTCGTGTTCACGGTATGCGCAGCGGACAAAAGGGCGGGTCGCCGTTTTGTGTTTCGGACATTTATCGGGTCGCCGGCAACGATCCAATCAGCAAACGCCTGCTCGACGTCCGCGGTGCCGTGTATGCACTGATGGACGAACTCGAAACCGGCCACATCGGCGTGGTTGAGCAAAATATAAACGCAGCCGCCATCTCACCCGCAAACGCCATCGAACTTGCCGTACCAAAACATTCGGTTTGCCTGCGTATCGTCCGCCGGTATTTTGACACTGATGGAAAGTTGATTTTGGTGACGGTGAATCTGCATCCGGGATCAGACTTTGTTTATTCGATGTCGCTCAAAAAAGACAAGCATTGACGGGTTCGTTTGGCGCAATGGGTTGTTGCGTATTGCGCGTGTTGTTGTCGTTTTTGCTGAAGGCGTTTGTGAATGCGTCAATGGCCCTCCCCGCCTCCCTGCAATCTGGTTGGCAGACACGGCGTCGCCCGACACCAATCACGATGATTGCGCCCGATTCAATTTTCTGGCGCAATTGAATACCCATCTTGCCCCCCACGTGGTGCCCGGCATTACGCGTCTACGAAACATGCCTCAAACCAGGGTTTGAGGCAACCCCCGGACGGGCGCCGGCAGACCGCCACGAAGTTCACCGTGCGATGCTGAAAAATTCACGCCGCCTGATGATCGACCGATTGCCTTGCTCCTTTAACACCGCCTCCATCTCGAGGTCGCGCCCCGCCATGCGCGCCGCAATCGTTCGATTGATGACAATATCCGGCATCACGCTCGCATCCGGCGTTTCTGCGGTGTAGGTCGCTGCCAGCAATGGAATATCCACGGCAACGCCTGAATTCGGCAGGGTCACCCAGGTCAATTCACCGCCGTTGAGGCCGCGTTGGTTGCCCCCGGTAGTTTGGCCAACGAGGGTCAACGCGCCACTGCGTTTGGCGAGGTCCGCGAACTGAAACGTGGCGGAGCTGTTTTCAGGGCCGATCAACAAATAGGTTTTGCCCGCATACATCTTTCCGTTTGGCACAATTTGACGGTCCGCAAACGCACGCGCCGTGACAATGTATTTACCGGCGGCGGTACCCTCGGTGACTTTTTCCACCTGCCCGGTGCGATCAAAAAAACGATAGTCCCAGGTATCGAGATACTTGGCGATCGGATACGGTACGCGCTCATAGGTGGTGATTGCCTGGCTCGACTGATAGTTCAGCGGCTGCTTGATCAGATACGACAATATCGCGCCACCAATCGCCCCATCGCCGCCCTCGTTGTCGCGAATATCGATCACCAGTGTTGGTACCGATTTGGCATTGAGTGCGGCGAACGTCGCGTCCAACAATTTGGCCCAGTCAAACTTGCTGTTCCAAAACGAAAATGTCGGCAGCGTCAGATAGCCAACATTGTTTTCAATGCGAAACCGCCAGCTGCCATCGCGCGGCTTGATGCCTTGTTTCGCTAGTGCGGCGGTCCGTGCGGCAAGGGTGACGGCGTTTACCCGGACGCTCTTAACCTCACCACTCGCACGGCGGATTTGCAATGCGATCGCCCCGTCAACCGGCGGCGACAGCAACGGCCAGACGATGTCCATCTGACTGTAATCGTCGCGGTCGTGACCCAATTGCCGCAGCCGCTTGCCGTCGCTGCTGCCATCGGCGCGTAAATAGGGCATCATTTGTTTGACCATTTGCGCCGCATCTATGCCATTGATGGATAACACTTCGTTACCCGACAACACCGCTGCGTCGGCACTCGCCAGCACCAGCCAGCGACTCTCCACCAATGTAATGGTAAATGGCAGCTTATTCGGGCGATCAAGCAACGCCGCTTTGGCGGCACCGCCTTGGTTCAGCACATTGGTCCAGGTATGACCGCAGCGGATTGAGGCGGCGAGTTCGGTCGCGGCAAGATACATTTCAGTGACGGTTCGCGCCGCAAGGCCGCGTGCCTCAAATTTTGCGAATGCCGCATCACTCTCGGCCTGAGTGCGGTATTTTGGTCAATGCCGGATGCAGTGTTGTGAGCGCCCGCTTGAGTACCCGCACGTCAAGACTTGCCTGTTCGGCGGTGAGCGCGCCATTCTCAATACCCGCTGTCGGGATTTGTGCAGCAGCGTTGCTGATCGCCGTCATACAAAGCATGAACATAAGGCTGGTCGCGACGAGGCGAATTGCGATGCCCGCAATTGATTGCGTGTCAACACGGAAATTGAATACGGCAAGCTGCATAACGGCCACCTTGAAAATTGGGAATGGACAGATTCGCTCAATTCGAATCGCCGCGTAAGAATAATCGAATCAGCATACCACGCGCAAAAACAGCAAAAACGGAACCAATATCCGCAAATGACAGTGCCGGCACCATTTCATCACGACAGGCGTACACTTGATGTCATGATCTTGCGCCCAACAGACTGAAGCCATATGACGATGCAGACAATTCCAGCCGCCTCGCCGCTGATTCGTGCGGCACTGATGGTGCGCAATCTTGAACGCAGCCGCGACTTCTATATGGCGGTGGTCGGGCTGACCCAGGAGTATTTTGTCGGTGATATGTCGGGGTCGACGGCGGCCGAAATCATCGGCGTGCCGCGAAAATCATCAATC
Source organism: Burkholderiales bacterium (assembly GCA_031413695.1). Lineage (GTDB taxonomy): Bacteria > Pseudomonadota > Gammaproteobacteria > Burkholderiales > Usitatibacteraceae > UKL13-2. The sequence continues at coordinate 10,186 of JANOEV010000103.1, read as the reverse complement.
CGTGCGGCGATCCTGAAAGCGCCGGGAGTCGATTATGGGATGGTCGGCTTGTTTGAAATTGATGCGTCCACCCCGACGGTCAAACCGCGTACGGGTGGCGTATCACTTGGCGAAGTCGTGCTGGTCTTTTATACCGAAAACATGCAAAAAGCGCTGGAAGCCGTTGCGCTGCACGGCGGCAACATTGCCACACCGTTGCAAACCCTGGACGGCCGCAAAGAAATTGCCGTGCGTGACCCCGACGGCGTGGCGATCAATCTGATCGAACGCTCCGTCAGTGACGCCTATCGGCAACGCGCCGCGGGGGACCCGATCACCTGGCCGCCAAAATAAAACAACCGCGGCAGCTTGTTTCGATTGTCATTTGCATTCAGGGATGGGTACGGATGCCGGTGACGTGGTTCCCGCAGACTGATCTGCACGACTAGCCACCTGATCGGGCGGCGGGTGGACAATCCCCGCCGCAAATCCGACACGGCACGGTCGGTCCCCCCGCCCGCCAAGCCGGTTGGATCGCATCAAACCCGCCCGCTCAACCCGTTTCAAACAGTTGATATGCGTCAACTTACGCGGCTTTTTTGCGCGATTGAGCGCTCAAGACCATCGTTAACATGCCGTTAGTGGTCTGTAACCGGTTTGCACTTGGCATCTATGCGTCAACTGCGTCGGCAGCGTCATTCAAACGAATATCGTGGCTCCCCGTATTGGTGCAGGTAACGGTTTATCGTCGATCATTAATAGCAAAAACAATGCGCTTTAAATTGCCGGAGAAAAAATGAAATTAACGCTCAAATTACCGCTCGCCTTTGCCTGCACATTGCTGTTGATGTTGTGCAGCGCGCTTTACGGCATTTTTACACTCAATCAATCCGTGACCACCTTTGCGACCGACGTCAGGCAGAGCACCGACGAACGGGGCGCGGTACGGTCCATACAGGTCGAGTTCAAGGAGCAGGTCCAGGAATGGAAAAACGTCCTGCTGCGGGGTAAAGACCCGGCGGCGCTCGACAAGCATTGGAATGCGTTCGTCAAAGCGGAAGCCGACGTATCAGAGAAAACAAAAAAGCTCATCAGCACGTTGAACGATGGTGACGACAAAAAAACCCTGGAAAAATTTGCCGCCGCGCATACCAAGATGGGCGAGGACTACCGCAAAGGTCTGAGTTCGTTTAAGGCGGCTGATTTCAGCACATCAGCCGGTGATGCGGCAGTAAAGGGCATGGATCGCGATCCCAGCAAGTTACTGAACGACATCAACACCATGCTTTCCAAAGACACGCAGGCGCTTACCGACACGACAACCGCATCGGCAAAACGTGCATTCATTACCAGTCTGATTTTGATGTTTGTGGTTTGTGGTCTGGTCATTTTTGGCAGTCTGTGGATCAGCCGGTCAATTACCAAGCCGCTTAATACTGCGGTTGAGTTTGCCCAAGCCGTTGCGGACGGTGACTTGACCAAACAGATCACGGCCAATGGCAAAGACGAGGTTGCACAATTGCTCGGCGCCATCGATGCGATGCAGACCAGCCTGACCAAGGTCCTGGGTAACGTCCGCGAAAACGCGAACGCCGTTGCCACCGCATCAGCGGAAATCGCCCAGGGTAACAGCGACCTGTCGAGCCGTACCGAGCAACAGGCGGCAGCACTTGAGGAAACCGCGGCGTCGATGGAACAACTCAGTTCGACCGTGCGGCAAAACGCAGAGAATGCCCGCCAGGCTAACCAGCTTTCGATAAACGCGTCCGAAGTCGCCGTCAAAGGCGGTGGTGTGGTCGCGCAGGTTGTCGAAACCATGAAAAATATCAACGACAGCTCGAAAAAGATTGCCGACATCATCAGCGTCATCGACGGCATCGCCTTCCAAACCAATATCCTTGCGTTGAATGCCGCGGTTGAGGCTGCACGTGCCGGCGAACAGGGTCGCGGCTTTGCCGTGGTCGCCACTGAGGTGCGTTCACTGGCGGGTCGCTCGGCCGACGCCGCAAAAGAAATCAAGAGCCTGATCGGCGCAAGCGTGGAACGTGTTGAACAGGGCACGGCGCTGGTTGATCAAGCCGGGACAACAATGACCGAAGTGGTCAACTCGATCAAACGCGTGACCGACATCATGGGCGAGATCAGCAGTGCCAGCACCGAACAAAGCGCCGGCGTTGCGCAAGTCGGCGAAGCGGTGACGCAGATGGACCAGGCCACGCAACAGAATGCGGCACTGGTTGAGGAAATGTCAGCGGCGGCGACCAGCTTAAAATCACAGGCGCAAGAATTGGTGCAAGCCGTTGCCGTGTTCAAGTTGACTGATGCGCCTGCGGTGATTTCTGCCGGCGCAATGCATAAAGCGCCGGCAAAGCCAGCGCCGAAAGGGGTATTTGCGAAATCAAAAGGTTTTGTGCAGACATCACCGGTTGCAAAGTTAGCGACTGCCGCAACACTAGTGCCGCTGCCAACCCCGGCCAAAGCCGGCGCGGATGAGTGGACCGCGTTCTGACGAATGCGTTGTTCAGCCAGTGTTGCAATTCGCAACCCTGGCTGAACATCACAAATTAGTTGCCAACCACCGCATAGACCGCGCCGATTGTTCAGCGGGCAATCGGATCATTGGCGCATACTGCGACAGTGAATGATTCCACCGCCCCGCTTGTCGCAGCATACTCACTAGCTTCGCCGGCCGATCCGGGCTATCAAACCAAACAGGAACACATTGCCGTCACCGGCGCGGATGATTTGCTCATCCGTTCACTGCTCGACAAAGAACAGTTTTCCGACCCGCACGGCGACGCCGAGCGCATGGGCATCTCGTCGGCCATGTGGCCGTTGTTCGGTTTGTTATGGCCGTCTGGCGCGGAGTTGGCGGCGCGCATGGCGAACCGGCTCATCACGCCGGGCGAACGCGTATTGGAAATCGGTTGCGGATTGGCGCTGGCAAGTCTGGTTGCACACCGCCGTGGCGTCGACGTGACGGCGAGTGATTGCCATCCGCTTGCGGCAAGATTTTTATCTGCGAATTTGCTGCTCAACGGTCTTTCACCGATGCCATACCGCCACGGCCACTGGAGCAGCCTGTTGTTACCGATCGGCCGCGATAACGTCGCCGCATCAATGGTGGTCAATGGACGCTACGATTTGATCATCGGCAGCGATGTGTTGTACGAACGTGATGCCGGCGCACTGCTACCCGCATTTATTGCGCTGCATACCACCGAACGGGCGGAAGTTTGGATTGTCGATCCGGATCGCGGCAATCGATCGACGTTTTCACGGCAAATGGCGGCGATTGGTTTTGGTGTGCGTGAGGAGCGGCTTGATCGACTCGCCACCACCAGCGCCGCGAATTACAAGGGACGGCTGCTGGTTTACGCACGGGCTTAGGGCAAAAACAAAACCCCAATACTGACGGATGTTTTCAGGCATAAATGTCTGAAAATACCCGTCAGTTATCGCTTTTGGCGTTCTATTTGATTGGCAGGTTGGCATGACGCGTATTTGCGAAACTGAAAGTTGTCCGGACAACTTATGGCTTATTTGTTAAACTACTGCCATCTCGACGTATCAGTATAGTTATGCTCTATTGTTATCCGCCACTGCTTCAGGAGCCCGCCATGAAACCCAACGACGTCAAAGCCACTTTTAAATGGGACGACGCGCTGTTGCTCGACGACCAATTAAGCGACGAAGAACGCATGGTGCGTGACCAGGCGCACAGCTATTGCCAGGAAAAACTGCTGCCACGTGTGTTGCTGGCCAACCGCAACGAAGTCTTTCATCGCGAAATCATGAACGAAATGGGTGAGCTTGGTCTGCTCGGCGCGACCATCGATGGTTATGGCTGCGCGTGTGTGAATCATGTTTGTTATGGACTGGTTGCGCGTGAAGTTGAACGGGTCGACTCGGGGTATCGTTCGGCCATGAGTGTGCAGTCATCGCTGGTGATGCATCCCATTTACGCTTATGGCAGCGAAGCGCAACGTGAGAAATGGTTACCCAAACTCGCCACAGGTGAGCTGGTCGGCTGTTTTGGTCTGACCGAGCCCGGTGCCGGATCCGATCCTTCGTCGATGATCACGCGCGCGACCAAAGTCGATGGTGGCTACATCGTCCATGGTGCCAAAATGTGGATTACCAATTCACCAATTTCTGATGTGTTTATCGTCTGGGCAAAGGACACGTCCGACGCCGATACCATCCGCGGCTTTGTGCTCGAAAAAGGCATGAAAGGATTAAGCGCGCCAAAGATCGAGGGCAAGTTCTCGCTGCGCGCATCGATCACCGGCGAAATTGTCATGGATCAGGTGTTTGTACCGGATGACAACCTGCTGCCAAACGTCAAGGGGCTGAAGGGTCCGTTTGGCTGCCTGAATAAAGCGCGCTACGGCATCAGTTGGGGCGCGATGGGTGCGGCGGAATTCTGCTGGCAACAATCGCGGCAGTACACCATGGACCGCATGATGTTCGGCAAACCACTGGCCGCGACCCAATTGGTGCAAAAGAAACTCGCCGACATGCAAACCGAAATCACGCTCGGTTTACAGGGTGCGTTGCGCCTTGGCCGCCTGTTGGATGAAGGCCGCGCCACACCGGAAATGATTTCGCTGATGAAGCGCAACAACTGCGGCAAGGCGCTCGACATTGCCCGGGTCGCGCGTGACATGCACGGTGGCAACGGCATCGCCGATGAATATCATGTGATCCGCCATGCAATGAATCTGGAAGCGGTCAACACCTACGAGGGCACCCACGATGTGCACGCATTGATTTTGGGTCGCGCACAGACGGGTCTCAACGCGTTTGGATGAGCGTGGACATGAGTCATGCCCTGCGGCATGACGAATGCCTCGCGAATCCGAGTCGCATGCAGGCGACGAGGTGGGCGAGCGTGGACATGAGTCATGCCCTGCGGCATGACGAATGCCTCGCGAATCCGAGTCGCATGCAGGCGACGAGGTGGGCGGGCATCAAAATCTGAACACACTACTTTTACAAAAAAGCCAATCATGGAACTGTCCGAAAAAACCGCCCGCTAAATCTGGCAGGACGTCAAAGCAAGACCGAACCGCGCCAAATTTGCCTTTGGCAAAAAGGCGGCGTTAACCAACATTTTGTCTGGAAACACCCACCAGTGCTGGCGTATTACTGCTGGCTCTGTCCGCCTGCAAAACAGCTATTTGCGCCGCCACTCCGTCACGCCACCCGGTTTGTCTTCGAGAATAATGCCAGCCGCATCGAGCTGCTTTCGAATCTCATCAGCACGCGCAAAATTCCTGTCCTTTTTCGACTGATTGCGTTCGGTGACCAGTGCATCAATATCAAAACCGGCACCCCCGGTTGCGGTGGCACCCTGAATGAACTGCGCGGGATCATCCTGCAACAAACCGATGGTGCCGCCGAGCGCCTTCAGCCAGCCCGCCATTTCGGCTGATTTGGTCCGATTGATCTCGCGACGCAATTCGTGCAATACGGCAAACGCCGCGGGCGCATCGAAGTCGTCTTCCATCGCGGCACGAAAGCGTAAAGCGTACGGGTTCGACCAGTCGAGCACGGTGGGCGCCGGGGGCGCCTCTTTTAATGAAATGTAAAAACCCAGCAGGGTCTGCCGCGCATCTTCGAGTGTATCCCACGAGTAATTGATTTCGCTGCGATAGTGGCCGCGTATCAGGAAAAACCGCACGGTCTCACCACCCTGCACCGGGTCGAGTTTGTTCAACACTTCACGCAACGTGAAAAAATTGCCGAGCGACTTCGACATTTTTTCCTGGTCAAAATTCAGGAATGCGCAATGCATCCAGAAGCGCGCAAATTTTTTACCGCTGCCCTTTTCGAACGTACCCTCGGTCTGTGCGATTTCGTTTTCGTGGTGCGGGAATTGCAAATCCCAGCCGCCACCGTGAATATCGAGCTGCTCGCCCAACACTTCACGGCACATCGCCGAGCATTCGATATGCCAGCCGGGGCGGCCGTCACCAAAAATGGAAGGCCATTTTGGCTCGTGCGGCTTCGCCGCCTTCCACAAAACAAAATCCAGCGGGTCGCGCTTGGCACCGGCCACCGCCGCCGATATCCGTTCACCGGCACGCATGTCATCGAGATTGCGTCGCGACAACCTGCCATAGCCGTCAAAATTGCGCACCGCGTAAAACACGTCACCATTGTCGGCGCGGTAGGCAATGCCCTTTGCCTCAAGCATCTTGATGATGTCGAGCATCGCATCGATGTATTGGGTCGCGCGCGGGCTGTGCACGGGTCGCAGCAACTTCAGCCGGTCCGAGTCTTCAAACATCGCCAGGGTCATGCGTTCGGTGAGTGCCGCCATCGGTTCGTTGTTTTGATTGGCGCGCTCGATAATTTTGTCGTCGATGTCGGTGATATTGCGCACGTAATTGACGTCGTAACCGGTTGCCGTCAGCCAGCGATAGACCGTATCAAACGTGGTGAAGGTGCGGGCGTTACCGATGTGGTAATAGTCGTATACCGTCGGGCCACAGACGTACATGCGTACTTTGCCCGGCTCGAGGCTTTCAAACGGCTCTTTTTGATGCGACAGTGTGTTGTAAATGGTTTGCATGATGTCTGGGATAGTGTGCGGCCTGCGCGTTGGTCAGTCGAGCCTCGTGCGCGGTTTGGCAGGAACACTTTAAAAGTGAACGGCCTGGTTTGACAAGCGGCGTTGCGCTGGCAGGCAAAAGCACATTTGCATGAACGCAATCAGTGCGCCTGCGTCCAAGTACCGTTATTGGCGGTGACGATTCAACAACAACATCGCTCGGCGCTTGCGGTGGGCACACCCCGCAGAAAGATTGGATTCATTGGCAATTTTGTGGGAATTCTCGAATTAGGCCCATGGTGACAAATGGCACGTTTCACCGGGCGCATACTTGGCTACATTCTTGGTAGAATAGTCGGCAGCAACAAGAAAAAATTTGCTTTTAATTCAACGAACTATAACATGATGCTCAATCAGTTGATGACTCCCTCCCGCAATCCAGACGCCAATCGTCCGTTGTCAGATGCGATTCACCGAATTGCGCTGGCGGCGTCGATTGCTATCGGCGTGTGTATTTCCGCCGTGGCCGCACCGGCGGACGACTTCAAAGACGGATCGCGGCTGTACCAACAAGGCAAGCTTGATCAGGCCATGGCAAAGGTAAACACGGGGCTGCAACAACAACCAAAGGATGCGCAGGGTCGGTTTTTGAAAGGCCTCATTCAGACCGAACAGAAAAAAATTACTGAGGCGATCCAGACATTCACCGGACTCACTGAAGACTACCCTGAGCTTCCCGAGCCGTATAACAACCTCGCCGTGTTGTATGCCGGCCAGGGTAATTACGATAAAGCCAAAGCGGCGCTGGAATTGGCCATCCACACCAACCCCGCGTATGGCACCGCGCATGAAAATTTGGGTGATATATACGCCCAACTCGCCCGTCGCGCCTATGACAAGGCATTGCAACTCGATAAATCGAATGTCACCGCCCAATCAAAGCTGGCCTTGGTGAAGGAAATGTTCACCGCACCAAAATCAGTGCCGACTGCCACAGCCCCCGCACAAGTTGCCAAGGTGGACGCTGCCAAGCCGGCAACGGCCGCCACATCGCCGGCATCTGTCGTCGCGGCAGTCGCACCGGCATCAACGGCCGCGGCATCCGCCGCCAACGAAGAAGGTGCCAAGGCTACCGTGCTCGCATGGGCAAACGCATGGTCGACAAAAAATGTACCCGCCTACCTTGGTTTTTACGCCGCATCGTTTGAAACCCCCGATGGCCTGGCCCGGGGCGCGTGGGAGGCACAGCGCAATGAACGCATCGGACGCCAGAAATCGATCAAGGTTGACGTGGCATTTCGCAGCGTCAAGGTGAAAGACAACGAAGCGGTGGTGGTGTTTCGTCAAAGTTACCGTGCCGACACCGTCAAGAGCGACAACACCAAAACCATCCGCTTGGTGCGCGCGGGTGACAAATGGCTGATTCAATCAGAACGCTCAGGCGGCTGATCGCAAGCGCAATGCCAAACGTGCCCACCCCCCTTTTGCCGAACAAGCCTTTACGCGTTCAAAACACGGCGCGTTTAACACTGCTTGTGTTTGGCGCATTGCTCGGCGGCATGACCGGCGGAACGGCACTTGCACAGCCGGCCTCGACCATCGCCGGCACCAGCGCCGCAACCGTCGCGACCGCCGCCGCAACCAGTCTGCCGGTCTATGCAAACGCTGTCGAAGGCGCACTGGTACGCGCGTTAGAACGGTTAAAGGATGGTGGAATCGGCCCCGCATTAACCGAGCTCGACAGCGCGCTGGCAATCAATCCGAATTTCCGTCTGGGACATTTAATGCGTGGCGACATCCTGATGGCGAAATCCGGCGTGATGGTGGCGCTGGCCGGCGTGCCGGGTGTCAACCAAAAAGCGGAAATGGTCGCCAGCATTGCCAACCTGCGCCATGAAGCGCAGGTCCGGCTGACACGATACTTTGATGCACCCGCGGCCGACGCGCTGCCAACAGCGCTCATTCAGCTTGCACCCGCCCAGCAACACGCGTTGTTGCTGGATATGTCGCGTTCGCGCATTTATGTGTTCAAGAATGTTGATGGCAAACCACAACGCATCGCCGATTTTTATACCACCATCGGCAAACGCGGTATGGAAAAAGTGCGCGAAGGTGATCAAAAAACACCGGTTGGTGTCTATCACGTGACGTCGACGGTGGCCAAGGAAAAACTCACCGATTTTTACGGGCCGGGGGCGTTTCCAATCAATTTCCCGAACGATATCGACAAGCGACTTGGCCGCACCGGGTCGGGCATCTGGATTCACGGCACCTCGTCCGACACCTACAGCCGCGCGCCGTGGGCAAGCGACGGTTGCGTGGTGCTGACCAATGATGACTTTCAACAATTGGTCCGCTATGTCGACCCCGGCAGCACACCGGTGATTATTTCGCCCGCGGTCGAGTGGCAGTCGCCGACGGAATGGCGCGCCTTTGGCGGGGCCTTTGACGGTTATCTCAATCAATGGAAACGAGATTGGGAAAGCCTGGATATGAATGCGTATCTCGAGCATTATTCGCCAAAATTTGAAGCCGACGGCAAGGATCTTGACGAGTGGTCTGCACACAAGCGCAGGGTGAATGCGGCAAAATCGTTTGTCAAGGTCGAGGTTTCGAATCTGTCTATTCTTGAGTACACCACCACGGCCAACCAGCCGCCGATGATGATGGTGACATTTGATCAAGGTTACAAAAGCAGCAACAACAACAGCAGGATGAAAAAACGCCAGTACTGGCAGCGTGAAGACGGCCGCTGGAAGATTATTTTTGAAGGCGCCGCCGGCTAGGCAGCGCCGACACCGCAGTCACGCAACAATTGATTAATTTTGATATCGAAGGAGCACAACCATGATCAGCAATTCAGCAATGCCCACGCTGGCAGCCATATTCGCGGCATTGTTTATCGGCCAGTTACCCGTCAATTCGTTTGCGCAAACCGCCGCCGCAAAAAAAGCACCCGCCAAAACCAGTTCTTGTAAACCAGAAAAAGGAATGCCTGTGAAAGTCAAACTCACCACATCAATGGGTGCCATCACCCTCGAACTCAATCAAGAAAAAGCGCCGATCTCGACGGAAAATTTCGTCAAGTACGTCCAATCCGGGCACTACAGCGGCACAATTTTTCACCGGGTCATCGATGGCTTCATGGTTCAGGGCGGCGGCATGACCAAAGACATGCAGCAAAAACCAAACAACCCGCCGATCAAAAATGAATCGACCAACGGCTTGAAGAACGATGTTTATACGGTGGCCATGGCACGTACCGGCGTGCGTGATTCGGCAACATCGCAGTTTTTCATCAATGTAAAGAACAACGATTTTCTGAATTATTCCGGCGAATCGCCACAGGGCTTTGGTTATGCCGTTTTCGGCAAGGTGGTTGAAGGCACCGATGTCGTCGACAAGATGAAAGCGGTAAAAACAGGCTTTAAAGCCGGTCAGGAAAACGTGCCGCTGGAAGTCATTACCATTGAAAAGGCCGAGTGCCTGTAATGGCCCGCATTTTTGCCGCTCGGATCTGACTGCTGCTTCCACATGGGTGGAACGCTATTCATTTCCGATCTGCATTTGCATGAAACGCGACCGCAAACAACGGCCGTGTTTTTTTATTTCCTTGAACATGCCGCGCGCAACGCAAAGGCGCTGTAT
>JANOEV010000102.1:0-3617 GCA_031413695.1 Burkholderiales bacterium | reverse complement strand
CCTTGTACCAGCGCCAGCACCACCCGCCACGCATCAATCCCAAGCGCATAAAGACGTTCATAGTCGACCGGCGTGCCTTCTGCTGGTCGCGCGTAACTCATTACGGCGGCATGGTCCGGCTCCGCGAACCATGGTACTTCCAGATATCTCACGCTGTCTAAATCCAAATTCTCGATTGCCCCCGCGCGCGGATCAAACGTCTGTGCGGTCGCGTAGACCGGCAGACCTTGCGGCAAATAGGGGCGCGCCACGCGTGCGGTCTGCATTTCAGCGGCAATAAAAACAACGTCCGCTTTTGCCGCATCGGCTTTCTCCATTGCGGTTTTCACCCCTGGGCCATCATTCGGGTCGCCGGCAAACGCAACACGCGCGACAATTGTTCCGCCCAGCTTTACCCACTCCTTTTCAAATGCTTCCTGAATACGCTTCGACAGCGCGGCGCTATCGGCAGCGATGGCGACACTGCGAAAACCATCCTGAAACGCTGCGCGCGCGACCAATCGTGCCTCCCAATCAAGCGAGAGGGAAATATGGAAAAAATGGTTTGCGTCGCTCTTGGTCAGGTCAGCCGGCGCATTCAATGCCAGGGTCGGCAGGTATCCTGATTCTCTCGCGACGACTGTCGCACCATCTCGTGTGATGCCGGCGACGACTGCAACCGCCCCCTCTTGGACCGCCTTGCGATACAACAACGCAAGCGACGCGCCCTCATCCTCCGCCAGATAAAGCCTGTGGGTGAATTTTTCACGCCCGCCGGTTTCGGCCGCGGCAATAAAACCGGCTCTGACGGCGTCGGCGGCCTTGCCAAGTGACTTTGATGAAATGGGCAGTATCAGCGCAATGTTCTTCGCCTTCTCGGCGGGCTTCTCGACCGGCTTTTCATCACCACCCCTAACGGGGTTGGCCGATTTCTCTGCCGGAGGGTCTGACTGCACAGCTGGTTTGGGTGCCGCCTCAGACGACACTGGCTGCGGCTTTACTGACGGCAAGGGTGCTGCCTGCGCAATAACGTTGGTTGCGTTAATCAGGGCAACACACGACAATAGCGCCAACATCAAGCTACGGATTCGCCGCATCTGGCACCACCCACCATGGAAGAAAAGCTCGAGAACGCATTATATGTGGTCGCCACCCCGATCGGGAACCTTGGCGATATCAGTGCGCGCGCGTTACGCGTGCTGGCGGCGGTCGATGTCATCGCCGCAGAAGACACGCGCAACACGCAATTCCTGCTGTCGCACTTCGGCATAAAAGCCAAACTGATTGCCGTACACGCGCACAACGAGCGAAATGCCGCCGACGGGATCGTCAAGTTGCTCGGTGAGGGCAAATCGGTTGCGCTGGTCACTGATGCCGGCACCCCTGCCATCAGTGATCCCGGTGCACGTGTGGTGGCGGCGATCCATGCCGCCGGGCTCTTGGTGGTACCGATTCCTGGCGCAAGCGCGGTCATTGCCGCGCTTTCGGCCAGCGGCGAAGGCGAGGACGGGTTTGTATTTGCCGGGTTTTTGCCGGCAAAAGCGGGCGAACGTGCAAGTACACTCACGGCATTGCAAAACGCAGCACAGGCACTTGTTTTTTATGAGTCCCCCCACCGAATTGTTGAAAGTGTCGCCGCCATCGCCGAAATCTATGGCGCATCACGCACACTGGTGATCTGTCGCGAACTGACCAAAAAATTTGAATCAATTCACCGTGTCAATCTCGCCGATGCCGTTACATGGCTGGAAAGCGACAGCAACAACCAGCGTGGTGAATTTGTGTTGGTCTTGTCGAAGCCAGATAAACAAGCGGCGCTTGAGGCAAAAAGTGCGGAAGACAGCGAATTGGAGCGGACTCTGTCGATTCTGTTGGCGGCGCTGCCGGTAAAACAAGCGGTAACGTTGGCGGTACAACTGTCCGGCGAAAAGAAGAACAAAGTCTATGATTTGGCGTTGCATCTGAAGGCCGCGACCAGCGACAACACAATATAATTTGACGATGCAAACACTTACCATTACCCGGCCAGACGACTGGCATCTGCATGTGCGCGACGGGGCAGCGCTGAGCGTGGTACTGCCGCATACCGCGAGCCAGTTTGCGCGCGCCATCATCATGCCAAATTTAAAACCGCCGGTACGGACTGTTAAAGAAGCCGGCGCGTATCGCGAACGCATTCTTGCGGCGACGCCCGCAGGTTCCAATTTTGAGCCGCTGATGACGCTTTACCTGACCGACAACACATCGCAAGATGACATTTTCGGCGCCGTGCAGAGTCAATTCATCAAGGCGGTCAAATATTATCCGGCAGGTGCCACCACCAATTCCGACTCAGGTGTGACCGACATTCGGAAATGCGACGCTGTCTTCGCCGCGATGCAGGAGGCCGGGCTGCCGTTGCTTTTGCATGGCGAAGTGACCGGCGATGACGTCGATGTTTTTGACCGGGAAAAGGTGTTCATTGAACGTCACCTGATTCCATTGGTGTTGCGGTTTCCCAAACTGCGTATCGTGCTGGAACATATCACAACCGCAAACGCGGTCAAGTTTGTGTTGGCGGCAAACGACAATATCGCGGCAACAATCACCCCGCAACATCTGTTGTACAACCGCAATTCCATCTTCAAAGGCGGCATCCGCCCGCATTTTTATTGCCTGCCAATATTGAAGCGGGAAGAACACCGGCTGGCGCTGATCAAAGCCGCCACCTCCGGAAACCCGAAATTCTTTCTTGGCACAGACAGTGCACCGCACACAAAAAACACCAAGGAAACCTGTTGCGGTGCCGCTGGATGTTATTCCGCATTTCACGCCATGGCACTTTATGCGGAGGCGTTTGAGAGTGTCGGTGCACTCGACAAACTTGAAGGCTTCGCCAGTTATTTTGGCGCCGACTTTTATCGGCTGCCGCGTAACCGGTCAACCATCACGCTCAAACGAGAGTCGTGGAAAATTCCCGATGAAATCCCGTTCGTCGAGTCGGTCCTGGTGCCACTAAACGCTGGTGCGATATTGTCATGGCAAGTCGCAACATAGGGCGGATGGATTGACCCGTATTGACTCTTGGGCCGGCGCACAATCGGTGCTGGCAACGCCATTTTTTGATGCGATTCGCCCGATCCTGCGGCGACTGCCCGTTGACCATTGGCCCGACATTTCGCAACTCAATTCAATTGCCATTGCCGACAACATTCACAATGTTGCCGGCATGCCGCTGCGGTTTGCGCCGGCTGATGCAACCGCAAGTTCAGCAATGGCATACGAAACCCGGATCGCGACGACCGGCGAAATTCCGACCCGCCAAAACTGGCACGACATTTTTAATGCCCTTCAGTGGCTCGCGTTTTCGCAGACCAAGTCAACCATCAGTCAGATGCACGCCGATCTTTTGAGACAGGGCGGCGACAATGAGGCACGCTTCCGATCGGTTCCCCGCGACGTACTGACCATGTTTGATGAGAGTGGCATCATTGTTGCCAGTGAAGACGCGTCATTGCTTGCGCTGGTCCGGGATTTTCAATGGAAAACACTGTTTATTGATCGTCGCGAAGAGACCAAGGCCAGGGTCTGTTTTCTGTTGGTTGGTCACGGATTGCTGGAAAAATCGCTTTCACCATTCATCGGCATGACGGCTAAGG
>JANOEV010000101.1:0-2869 GCA_031413695.1 Burkholderiales bacterium | reverse complement strand
TCAACAATATCAATCAACGACAAGGCGCTGATTTTGTTGACGTCGCGTTTGTCGTCAAGCGCAAACGGGGTCAACGATATTTGGCTGGTTTGGTCGAGCACCAGACGTTTGTTGCCGAATACCACTTCCTTGCCCGGACGGATGACCAGCGGCACATCATCGTATGCCACCTGCAGGGTGGCGACGGTCAGCGATTTCACATTGCGATCGAGATAACGTTCGTAAGCCGGGACCTTGTCGACACTGATGATGTCGACAAATCCAACCGCATGGGCGGCGTTGGCCAACACCGGCAGTGGCAGCCAGCCGGATAGCCCACCAATGGCAACCGGGCCGGCCGGTGCATTAAACAAAAAACGCGCCGGTAGCGGGTTGGGTTTAGGTTCGTTGTCGTCAATACGTGCCTGCAACAACACCTTCATGCCCGACATTGCATTGGCCAGCGCGGTGTCATTGGCGGGATTGTTTGACGGTTGGTCATAGAAAAACTTCAACACCACCGCCTTTGCGCCGGCCTTCGACAGGTTGTTGATGGCATTGGCAATGTGTACGCGGTCAATCGGAAACGCGCCAAACTTTGCCTCTGTCGCGGCATCGATCATCACCAATTGAAACGGGTGGGACGGCGACTGGGCGAATCCCGCCGTGTTGAGCGCGGCCAGTAACACCCCAAGCGCCGTTCCCCACAAACGTCGCTTGGGGCACATCACAGCGCGCCTATCGGGTTGCGCATGACACCGATCCCGGCGATTTCGGTTTCCAGCAGGTCGCCGGGCTGCATCCATTCGGGCGGGGTGCGGGCAAAGCCGACACCTTCCGGTGTGCCGGTTGAAATAATGTCGCCCGCTTCCAGCGTCTGCCCGAGCGACAAATCGTGAATCAACCTTGGAATCTTGAAATACAAATGTTTGGTGTTGGACTGTTGTTTGAGCACGCCCGACACGCGGCAGGCGATCGCCAGATTGTCGGGGTCAATCGCATCGGCGGTGACAATACACGGCCCCATCGGACAGGTGCCGTCGAGTGACTTGCCTTTGTCCCATTGCCCGCCGTGGCGGCGCTGGATATCCCGCCAGGTCACGTCGTTGAGGATGGTGTAACCAAACACATAGTCCAATGCGTCAGCTTCGGCAATATTTTTGCCGCTTTTGCCGATCACCACGCCAAGTTCGACTTCCCAATCGAGTTGCGTTGAAACACCGGCATCAAACGGAATGACATCGTACGGCCCGTTCACCGCCGTCGGCGCTTTCGAAAAAAATACCGGCCATTTCGGCAACTCACGTCCGTCCTGCGACATCGACGCGCCCTCCTGGAAATGTTCAAGGTAATTCCAGCCGACACAAAAAACGTTTTTGCGCGGCCGCGGAATCGGCGCTTTAAGTAACGCTGTATTCAACATGATCGGCGGCGTTTTTGGCGCGGCTTCGATCTCGCGCAGCAGTGTCATGGTTGCCGCACCGCCATCGATGATGTCGAGCATGGTGTCGACTTTGGCGGTGTGCTTGCGCGCGGCGGCCTCGGCAGCGATATCCAACACCTCATCGTGCGAAATCAGGATGCCGGTCTTAAGCGTGGTGGTGTCGAGTATTTGGTAGGTGACGAGTTTCATTGCCTTGTCCTTTGTGGACTACCCATATTGGGCTTCGAGGTTTGCCAACGGGTGGTCCGCCGGCGCCCAGCGTGGGGTGAAAAAAACGTCGATCATGGCCGGCGTCACGTCGCTTAACGCAGCGGGTGACCATTTGGGCTGATTGTCCTTGTCAATGGCGAGGGCACGGATGCCTTCGACCACATCGGGGTGGTCAAACACCTGCATCATCATGTTGTATTCAAGGCGAAGACAATCCGCCAGCGGCAGCTTGCCGCCGTGTTCAATCTGACGTTTGGCCACTTCCATCATTGTCGGTGATCGTAGGCTCAGGTCGTGCGCCGTTTTTGCCACCCACGCGTGATGCGGTAGTGTGGTGCTGAGTGATTCAATAATGGCGGATACGCTTGTTTTGCCGGTGAAGTGTCGCGCCAGCATCCCGCCGACGTCCGCCAATGGCGAGGCGGGCAGGTCGGCATCAGCGGTCGCCAGTTGTTTGGCCAGCCGCACCACGTCGCCAAGTGGATTGGACGTCCACACCATTTTGTCGAGTCCGTCCCGAAATCGTGTTTGTGCATCGCGTGACATGTAAATATCCGCCAGCTTCGCATGCAGCGCGTCGGCACCATTGATCATGTTCGACGTCAGGCCGAGGTACAAGCCCGTGGCGTCGGTGGCGCGCGACAAAAAATAGGTGCCACCCACATCTGGAAACAGGCCAATCTTGGTTTCGGGCATCGCCATCTTGGTGCGGTCACCGGCAATTCGTAACGTCGCACCCTGTGAGACACCCATGCCGCCACCCATGACGATGCCGTCAATCATGGCGATGTAAGGCTTGCCGGTGTTTTTCAGGAAGCGGTGCATCTGGTAATTGAGCGTGTACTCGGTCTGAAAAAAATCCTCATGCACGCGCGGGCCGGCTCCGGTCACACTGTTATAAAGGCCGCGTACATCGCCGCCCGCACAGTAGGCTTTTTCGCCGCTGCCGTGGGACACAACCGCATAAATGGATGGATCGTTGGCCCAGTCGTCAAACAATGAGCGCATGGATTTGAGCATTTCCAGCGACAGCGCGTTAAGCGCGTGCGGCCGGTGAAATGTGAGGTGTGCGACGTGGTTGTGAATGTCGACGATGAGTTCGTCAGTTGGTAATGAGGTCATCGTCGAAAAGAAGATCGTTTAAGGGCGGGCATTTCCAGACATTTGTGTCTGGAATGACCGCAGCGGCAAGCCCGGCGTCAGTCAGGCCAAGACCGATGCGTTCTTCGCCGAAGC